>JACCYK010000053.1 GCA_013696525.1 Chloroflexia bacterium | reverse complement strand
GCGAGCCCGCGGCGCTCAATTGCTGACGCCGGCCCGGGCGCGGGAGCTGCTGCGCGCGACCGGCACGCCGCAACAGGACGCCCCCGGGCGACCGGCCGGGCAACGGATCGGCCGCCGGCCCGACCTGCGGCAGCTCATCGCGGCGGCGACGGGGACGACCCCCGCGATCGGGGGCCAGGGCGCCGCGGCCCCGCGGTCAGGCGTCCAGTTCCAGGGGACGGTCGCCGCTGGCCAGACCCGCCGTTGGTTCACCCATGGTTGGCCGCCGGAGCGGCATGTCGTCTGGAATGTGGTACCGGTCACGCCGCGAGCGGGCGAGCCGCAAATCCGGTGGGAGGTCCAGGTCGAGCGAGCGGCTGACGACCGCCTCACCTACTGGATCGTCGTCACCAACCTCGGCCCGGCCGCCGTCGACGTCGAGGGCCGCTTCACCGTGCTCAATTAGAGGAGCAAGGCATGCGTGTCACCATCGAGCTCGACGACCTTTCACCCGCCGGCGGGAATGCCCGCGCCGCGGGGCGGTCCGAGCCGGACCTTGATGGCGGCCCCGCCCCGGCGTGGCTGACCGGGAATACGGCGGGGTCGTCCGCGGACTCCGCCGGCGACCGCCTCCCACCGGGGACGAGCGATGCTGGCGGCCCGCCCGCCTGGCTTGTCGAGGGAACTGCCGCAAATTGAGCGATGTAATATGGACTTCGCGGGAATGGTGCGGCATATGAACCCGCGGTCCCGCTCCCACGGTTCGGGCGAGGAGCCGCGGGTGAGGGCTGTTCGCCAACCCAAGGAAACACCCGTAGTCCGAATCAGGTTGTCGGGCCGGGAACTCGGCGTCCGCGATGCCGGATGGCGGTCGCGCTACGGCAGCGCGTCCGCCGGCTTCACGTACGCGAACGCGATCGCCTCGAGGCTCTGCAACCGGATCGCTACCAGCTCCGCCGTTTCGGCGTCGGGGGTTTCCACGGTGTAGTAGGCGGCCAGCTCGGGGTCGTCGATGTCCGGGTGCATCGGCGTCAGCGTCACCCCAAGCTCTCGGGCCACCTCTTGTAGCCGCTCTGATGTGCCCGACGTCTCACCCTGCTGGAGCGCACGGGCCGCCTCCGCCTCAACCTGGACCGTTACCTGCCGCATCGTTCTTTCCGTCCCGTGCGCCACCGCCGGTGGCCCCTGCCGCGAACCGCCTCGCGGTGTTTCCCACTATGGTACACCGACGGCGGGCCGGGGTACGGGCGAATGGGATGCCCGGGCGAGTTGTGGCGAGCGGCCGGCCGTGCGACCATCGGCGCGCGGCCGAATGGTTCGGTCCCGGATCGACGTAAGGTTCTGCCCGTGAGTAACGATACCGCCCCACCGCCTGCCGCCAAGCGGCCGCGGATCGCGACGATCGGGTTTGCCACCTGTGATCGATTGCTGAAAGTGCAACGGTTCCCGTCGCCTGGGGTGCAGGAGGTCGTCCTCGAGGAGGTCACCGCCGCCGGCGGCACCAGCACCAATACGGCGGTGGCGGTGGCGCGGTTTGGGGCGCGGGCGGCGATCGCCGCCGCCATCGGCGACGACGAGGAAGGGGCCACGATCCGCCGGGTGCTCACCGCGGCCGGGGTTGATACGAGCTGGCTGATCGCACGGGCCGGCGGCCGCAGCAATCGGGCCACGATCATTGTCAGCGACGAGCCGCTGGAGCGCACGATTTTCTGGCACGAAGGGGCGGGGTTGCGTCACGGCGACCGGCTCGATATAGCCGGCTTGTTCGATCAGGACGTGTTGGTGCTCGATGTCGGTGACGCGCAACTGCGGCGCTGGTTGCTCGATCTGCCGGCCCATACCCAGCCCCGGGCCCGGCTGCTGGGCACGCTCTCGTACTTGGCGGACCCGGACCTGCCGGACGCCCTCGATCTCGTCCTCCGGCATGACGCCGTCGTCGGCAACGAGGCCGACTTCCTCGCCATCACCGGCACCTGGACCCTGAGCGATGCCGAAAGCGCGATCCAGTCCCGCATGCGGGGCGCGAACCTGCGGGTCGCGATCGTCACCTCGGGCCCGGCCGGCTGCCGCATCGTCACCGAGGATCTCCGGCTCCGGCTGCCGGCCTACGTGGTGCCGGTAGTTGATCCCACCGGCGCCGGCGACGCCTTCGCGGCGGGTGTCGCCTACGGCATGGCGTTGCGCTGGGAATGGGACCGGATCGGCCGCTTTGCCAATGCCGCCGGCGGGTTGGCGGCGCGGGCGCTCGGGGCGCAGACCGGCCTGCCCACGCTGGCCGAGGTCGAGCGATTGCTGGCGACGGGAAGCGTCCAGCCGTAGGGCCGCCGCTTCGCCATCGTTCTCAGAATCGAGCCAGGGCCGAGCATGGAAAAACGCGCCAGCGAATTTAATGATGTCAAATTGTCAAACGAGATCAGATAAATATTCCGGTATCGAAGTGTAGGCCGTGAACCGCACGCACTTGCACTTCGATAATGAGGAATGATTCACTAATCACTGAGATAGTGAGGTATTTGACGATCGCGCCCGCGCCTCCGACGCTCCAATCCGGCATTCGGCGGAAAATGTCGCGAGTTGCGCCAGCCGTGGTCGCCCACTAGGATGTTGGCGGGGGTAAAGGACGTCCACAATCAGCGTGGGTGCCGGAGGGAAGGAACAATGCCGATGCCGCGGCTGTTCGGCGTGGGGTTAAGCGTGCTCATTCTCATGAGCACCTTCGTGGGACAGGTTATGGTCGCGAGGCCGGCCGCCGCCCAATCGGTGACAACGACGAGCAACGCCGAGCTGCGAAGCGGACCAGGGTACGATCATTCAGTGTTAAGCACGGTGCTGCCCGGGGCCTCGCTGACGATTGACGGGCCGCCCGAGGCCGAGTTTTACCCGGTGACGGTCAATGGACAAATGGGGTGGATCGACGGCTCGGTTCTCAACATTCTGAAGGAGACAACGGCGCCGCCGGCGGAAGGCGTCGGCGCCGCGACGACGGAACCATTGGCGCCGGTATCAGGCTGGGATACCGTGCAAGTGGCGCAGGAGGCGCCACTCGATGAGCAAGCGGGAACCGATGCCCCGGTGCCGGTCGATCCGGCGGCAACGGCGGTGCCCGCCGCCGATCCATCGACCGCTCCGGTGGCGGACGCTGCCGCCCTGCCAGCCGCTGAGACAACCGCGGTCCCGGCCGTTGACACGACCACCGCGCCGCCCGCCGATGCCGGCGTGCCGGCCGCGACACCGGGGCCCGCCGCACCTGACACCTCGACCCTGGCTTCGGATCCGGCGGTGACGTCGGAACAGCCGGCCGAGCAGACGGCCACCGTCGTCCCGGAGACGACGCCGGAACCGGCGCCCGCGCCGGCGGCAACCCCGGGCCCGGCAACCACCGGCCAGGCCTCGGTC
>JACCYK010000564.1 GCA_013696525.1 Chloroflexia bacterium | reverse complement strand
ATCATGCACCAAGCGAACCGCGATCGGGAAGCGCGACCCGGCGATGAGCAAGGAGCATGAGGACGATGACCGACGATACGGCTACCACGGACGGACCGCTGGCGGGCAAGAACTGCGTGGTGATGGGCATTCAGAACCGGTGGAGCATCGCCTACGCGATCGCCGAGGCGCTGGCCGGGGCCGGGGCCCGGATCGCCGTCACCTATGTCGATGACCGGGCCAAGCGGGACGCCGACGCCTTGATCGCGGCCACGCCGGGGGCGGTCGGCCACTCGTGCAACGTCGAGGCGGACGAGGACCTCGACGCCCTGGGCACGGTCTTACGCGACGAGTTCGGCCGGGTCGACACCCTGGTCCACTCGATCGGCTACGCGCCGGCGGCGGAGCTGCAAAACCGGTTCCTCGAGACCAGCCGGCAGGGCTGGGACACGACGCTGGGCATCAGCGCCTACTCCCTGATCGCGGCGGCGCAACGGGTCGTGCCCCTGATGACCGATGGCGGCAGCATCATCACGATGACCTACCTCGGCGCCACCCGCGCCTTCCCTCGCTACAACGTGATGGGCGTGGCGAAGGCGGCGCTGGAGGCGACTGTCCGCTACCTCGCGGCCGACCTCGGCGAACAACGGATCCGGGTTAACGCGATCTCGGCGGGACCGATCAAGACCGCCGCCGCCCGCGGCATTCCCGGCTTCGGCGACATGCACGGCCAGCTCCTCGACAACGCGCCGTTGAAGGTGCCGTTTGGCCAGCCCCAAGTCGCCACCACCGCGCTATTCCTGGCGAGCGACGCCGCCGCCTCGATCACCGGCCAGACCCTGTTCGTCGATAACGGGTACTCGATCATGGGAATGTAAGGCGATCGCGGTCCGTGCAGGCATGCCGCGACTTCGGGTTCAAGGCCGGTTCAAAGTTGGGCAAATCACGCGAAACCGCGAGCGCCCCGTGGCACACTTGGCTGATCGAAGCCGAGTGTGCCACGGGACGCACCGGCCAGTCATTACCGTTTGATCGTCGGTAGCGAAATGAGCGAACGTTTGATGTCGATTCCCGCTCATCAGAATGGCGCCGTCGTCCGGTTCGATGACCGGGCTCGTGCCTACGACGCGCTCCTGGTCCTCTCGTTTGGCGGTCCGGAGGGGCCAGATGACGTGATCCCCTTTCTGGAGAACGTGACCAAGGGCCGGGCCGTTCCCCGTAAGCGCTTGTTAGAAGTGGCGGAGCACTATCAGCACTTCGGCGGCGTGAGCCCGATCAACGACCAAAACCGGGCGCTGATCACGGCGCTGGCGACCGAGCTCGAGCAGCATCAGATCGAGCTGCCGATCTACTTTGGCAACCGCAACTGGCATCCCTTCGTCGAGGATACCGTGCGCCAGATGCGGGAGGACGGGGTGCGGCGGGCGCTCGTCTTCGTCACCTCCGCTTTTAGCTCCTACTCCGGCTGCCGGCAGTACCGGGAGGATTTGGCGCGGGCGGTCGAGCCGCTCGGTGCCGACGAGCTGGAGCTTGCCAAGCTGCGGGTCTTCTACAATCATCCCGGTTTCGTGCGGGCGATGGCCGCGCGGTTCGAGGAGGGGCTGGCGCGACTGCCGGCGGCCCGCCGCGGCGGGGCGGCGCTGGTCTTCACCGCCCACAGTATCCCGCTGGCGATGGCGCGGAGCTGTGCCTACGAGGCGCAATTGCGCGAGTCCTGCGGCCTGGTCACCGCGGCCGTGGGGATACGGGACTATCGATTGGCATTTCAAAGCCGGAGCGGATCGCCGCTTGTGCCCTGGCTCGAACCGGACATCCTCGACGAACTGGCGCGCTTGCCTGCTGAAGGCATCGACGACGTGCTGGTCACCCCGATCGGGTTTGTGTCCGACCATATGGAAGTCATGTTCGATCTCGACGAAGAGGCGATGGCGCGGTCGGCGGAGCTTGGCTTAACCATGATCCGGGTCGGTACGGCCGGCACCCATCCCGCGTTCATCTCGATGATCCGCGAGCTGATCGAGGAGCGGATGACCGAGCACCCCACCCGCTTGGCCCTGGGCTCGCGGGGGCCAAGTCACGACATCTGCCCCATCAATTGCTGTCCCCGCGGCGAGGGCCGGCCGGCGACAAGCCGGGCCACGGCCGGCGCCGGGTCGCCGGCACGTTAGCGGGAGCCAAGCCAGGATGGCGGTCCAGAACCCCGAGCGGGACGTGGCGGTGACCTTTCGGGTCGGTGATGCGGTCTACGCGACGACGGCGAAACGCGGCCAGATCGTGCATGAGGCGTTCCACGCCGCCTTGCCGGAGGAGCTGACCGCCGGGCACCGCCTGGCCTTCCGGCTCCCCGGCGGGGAAGAGGTGTTCGCCGACAACTTTCTCGGCGAGATCGCCGACCGGCGTGGCTTGGTCGAGATATTGACCACGGCGACGCCCCTGGCGGGCCGGAGCGGCCCCTGGCGGAATATCGGCTTCGATCACCTGGCAATCACGGTGGCGGATCGGGCGGGGGCGCGCGATTTCTTCCGCGACGTCCTCCAACTGCGGGTGATGCGGGATGACCCGCACTTGACGGTGGTCGCCACCGGCCCCACCGCGCTTTTCCTGTTCGATGCCGGGCAGGCCGCGCCGCTCTCCGACGGCCGCCCGTCGACGTGGCATCACCTCGGTTTCGTGGTCGATGACCTGGAGGCGGCGTACGCTCATCTGCAAGCCCATCAGGAGCGGCTGACGAGCGATTTCACGCTGTTGGAGCGGCACGAACGGTGGAGCCTGTACTGCTTCTACCGCAACGGCGGCGTCACCTTCATGATCCAGCTCTCCGAGGTCAAGCCGGCGGCCCGCGGCTTCTCCGATCCCGCCCGCGCCGATTTCGCGTCATTCCTCTACGACTACGCGAGCCAGCCCTACGGCCGTCAGCCCTGGCTGGACGAGCCGGCCGGCGGCTCCGGCGGGTAGATCGAGACCGGGGCATAGGTCGGCGGCCGCCGGGCACGGGTGGCCTGCTCAAAGGCAAAGGCGAATTTCAATAGCGACGGCTCACCGAGGGCCGTTCCCATGAAGGTCAGGCCGACCGGGAGGCCATAGGCGTACCCGGCGGGGACGGTGATCACCGGGTAGCCGGCGAGCGCGGCCGGTCGCGAGGCGCCGCCGGCGTGGTGCTCGCCGTTCACCAGGTCGATCTTCGCCGGCGGGCCGCCGGTCGGCATCACCAGCGCATCGAGCCGGAGCTCGGTCAGGACCCGATCGATCCCGTCGGCTCGAGCGAGCCGCCGGTTGCGCTCCAGGGCGCTCAGGTAGGCCGGGTCGGTCAACGGTCCCTTTGCCAATGCCAGGTGGAACAATTCCTGCCCGAAGTACGGCATCTCGTGGGCGGCGTGGCGCTCGTTGAACTCGATCAGGCCGGCCAGATCGCGGACGGAGGTCCGCGATCCCAACGAAGCGAGATAGGCATTGATGTCCGCCTTGAACTCGTAGAGGAGGACAGTCAGCGGCGTGTCATCGCTTGGCGGCCAGCCCCCGGTCAGCTCGTGGGCGGTCGGGATCGGGGCCGAGTCGATGATTTCGGCGCCGAGATCGCGCAAGGTATCGAGCGCCGCCGCCGCGACCCGGTCCGCCGCCGGGCTGTAGCCCCAGTACACGTCGCGCGGCACCCCGAGGCGGGCGCCGCGCAGCCCATCCGGGTCGAGGAATTGGCTATAGCGCGTATCCACTTCGGCGGCGATCGTGGTCGCCGCATCGGCAGGGTCCGGGC
>JACCYK010000563.1 GCA_013696525.1 Chloroflexia bacterium | reverse complement strand
TGGCGCCGGAACCGGTCGCGGTCGAGGTCTCCTTCCCCGCGCTCGATGTCCGGCGGATGGTCGCCGGCACCTTTCTCGAACGCGAGCGGGTCGAGCTGTCCCCAGGCGACGGGATTGGCCGCGTTCGCCTCCACCCTGGCGACCTGATCACCGTCGGTGTCATCCTTGGCGATGGCCGGGCGGGGTGAGCCCGGCGGGATGCGGACGGAGGACCAACGATGGCGTGGATACTCGTGATCGTGGCGGGGCTGCTCGAGGTTGTCATGGCCTTGTCGCTCAAGGAGAGCCAGGGGTTTTCCCGCCTCTGGTGGAGCGTGTTGTTTGTCGTCTTCGCCGTCGCCAGCTTCGGTCTGCTGTCGCTGGCGTTGCAGACGCTGCCGGTCGGCACCGGCTACGCCGTCTGGACCGGTATCGGCGCCGCCGGCACCGCCGTGCTGGGGATGGCGATCCTCGGTGAATCGCGTGATCTGCCTCGTCTGGCGGCCATCGCCCTGATCGTCTCCGGCGTAGTCCTGCTCCAGGCCACGAGCGCCGGCCACTAGATCGCCACGCCGCCTGGTCCGGCGCCGGGGCGGGCTGCTACGATTCGGCGCGCCTGGCCGCGTGGCGAAGGCGCCTGCCCGATCGATGGTGCTCGTGTCTTGACCCGGGATCATGGCGAACCGCGGCCGGCAACGCCGGCACCTGGTTCCAGGAGAAACGATGTCCGTCCAAGTCGCGCTTCTCCGCGCCATCAACGTCGGTGGCACCACGAAGCTGGCGATGGCTGATCTCCGCCAGATGCTCAGCACGATCGGCTTCGAGCATCCCAGGACACTGCTCCAAACCGGTAATATCGTCTTGGTGAGCGATGCGCTGACCGGCCGCGAGCTTGAGCACATGCTGGAAACCGAGGTCGAGCGCCGGCTCGGCCTTCGCACCGACATCATGGTGCGCTCCGCCCCGGAGTGGGGCCGGTTGGTCGCGAACAACCCCTTTCCCGATGCCGCGGCAGACGACCCCGCGCGCGTGGTGGCGATGTTCCTCAAGGATGCCCCGGGGCCAGGGGCGGTGGATCGACTGCGGGAGGCCATCCGGGGGCCGGAGACGATCGCCGCCGTGGACCGGGAGCTCTTTGTTATCTATCGGGACGGGATCGGCCGATCCAAGTTGACCACCAAGGTGATCGAATCAACGCTGCGGACTCGGGGCACCGGGCGCAATTGGAACACCGTCCTCAAGCTGGCGACCCTGGTCGCCGGCTGATCGTGGCTACCATGGACCGCGGGAAGGAGGCGGCGGTGCGGACGGTGCTCTTTTATCGCGATTTTCGCCTGTTCCGCGGGGGTCACCTCAAAACGTGGGACTACTTCAACCATGTGTTGGCCTCACCTGATTTCGCGCCTCGGATCGCCTTCTCGGAGAAGACGCGCTGGAATGCGACGAATCCCTGGATGAATGCCCGCGAATACGTTGTCGACTGGCACCGATTCCGCCATCCGGATGCGTTCTTCATCGGCGGCGCGAGCTGGCCGATGGTGGATGCGCACCCGGACGCGGGCCCGGATATCCCGGTGCTCAATATCATGCAGCATGTGCGGCACGCCGATGCCGAGATCAAGCGCTACGCGTTCCTCGGCCGAAAGGCAATCCGCATTTGCGTCAGCGCCGAGGTGGCGCGGGCGGTGACCGAGACGGGGCTGGTCAACGGCCCGGTGGTGGTGATCCCGAATGGGACCGATGTCGAGATCGTTCCCGCCGGCGCCGGACCGGACCGGCAGGTCGACCTGCTGATCGTCGCCATGAAGCAACCGGACCTGGGCCGCATCCTGGCCGAGCGGTTGGCGCGGGACGGACGCCGCATTGAGCTGTTGGCCGAGCGGATGCAGCGGACCGCGTTCCTGGCCCGCCTCCGCGCGGCCCGCGCCGCGCTCTTCCTCCCCAACGAAACGGAAGGGTTCTACTTGCCGGCGTTGGAGGCAATGGCCGTGGGCGCGCTGGTGATCTGCCCGGACGTCGTCGGCAACCGGTCATTCTGTCTGCCGGGACAGAACGCGTTTCGGCCTCGCTACGCGGTTGAGGAGCTGGTGCGAGAGACGGAATCAGCACTGGCGCTACCGCCGGCGGCGGCGTGCCAACTGCTTGAGCACGGCCGGCGGACGGCGGCGGCGCACGACCTGCAGGGCGAGCGGCGGGCGTTCCTTGACCTGTTGCATAATGTCGATCAACTTTGGTAGGAGCGGCGCGGGGCCGGTCCGCTCGCTCGATAAGGCAACCGATGGATAGCAGTGTCACGCCGCCGGCCCCGCCCGAGCGCCCCGACCCACCGGCCCACAACCTGGCGACCGCCCACTCCCGGCAGCTTCCCGGCGTGGTCATCATTGGCGCCCAACGTGGCGGCACGACATCGCTCTATCGCTACCTGACCGACCATCCGAACATCGGGCCATCGCTGCGGAAGGAGGTCCATTTTTTCGACCGGTATTACGAAAAAGGACCGGAGTGGTATCTCGCCCACTTTCCTCTTCGCGGCGAATGGCCCCTCGTCGTTGAGGCCAGCCCGTCTTATTTGTTTGCCCCGGCCGTGCCCCGGCGCATCCACACCGCGCTGCCGGGCGCCCGCTACATCGCCATGCTGCGGAACCCGGTCGATCGCGCCTATTCGCAGTATCAGCTGATGGTGCGGCGCGGCATCGAGTCGCTGCCGTTCGCCGAGGCGTTGGCGGCGGAGCAAGTTCGTCTCCCCGGACCCGACAACCCGATGACGCTCCCCTGGCGCCATTTCTCGTATACCAAGCGCGGCCTCTACGCGGAGCAGCTCCAGCGCTGGCTGGCGGTGGTTCCTCGCGAGCGGCTATTCGTGATTCGAAGTGAAGATTTCTACGCCGATCCGGCGGCCATCCTCGAGCGGACCCTCGACTGGCTTGGCCTGCCATCAGTGATTCCAGACAGCCTCAAACCGTACCATCTTGCCGAGTATCCGGATCTGGACGCCGCGACCCGGCGGCGCCTCGCCGGGTACTTCGCGCCCCACAACCAGATGCTGTACGGCCTGATCGGCCGGGATCTGGAATGGGAGTAGCGTTACGATCAATCACGGCGTCACGTCGGGCCTCAGGCCGGCGCCGTCTGCTCGAGCTCGCCTAGCAACTGCTCGACCTGCGCTTTGCTGTACGACTCCCAGTAGGCGCCATCGGTCTTCAGCAGGCGTTCGCCAATGCGCAGCATCTGCTGATGGTCGTACAGCTCGTTGGTGTTCCGGCTCGTGAGCGGCTCGTCGAGCTGTGCCGCCTCCGGCCGCACGACGCTCAACGCCCGTCCCCCCGACGCGACGAGGGTTTCGTACTGAATGATCGATCGTTCCGGCAAATGCCGGTGGAACTGTTCGAAAAACCAGCCAAGGAGACAGATCTGGCGGTCGAGGGGATCGTCGAAGCGATCCATGCGCTCGTTCAAGTCGAGGGCGACCCGTCCGGCCGGCCCCGACCGGCCTCGCCGGAGCCCCGCCTCGATCGTTCCCCAGGAGGCGATCGTGGCCACGGGGTTGCGCACCAGGGCGTACACCGGAAACAGCTCGACCAGCCCCTCGAGCATTGGCGCGAAGCGGTTGGTGTGCTTGATAACCAGCATGAACCGGTCCGAGAGCACTTTGTCGATGTCGATCTCGCCCATGGCGTCGATCTTCGGCCGCACTCCCTTGGCGGAGCGATCGCCGCCGAACGGGTTGTCGGGCACGACGCCATCGATATTGCGTGACAGGGCCCGGCCCCGCTCGTGAATCGACGCCCGCTGCTCATCAAAAAAACGCTTGACATCTTGGGCCAAGGCGTGATGGTCGGTCACGTCGCTGTGCTCGACGCCTTGCATCGGTTCGTGGAGGGCGACCGTATCCGGCAGCTTGTTGAGCAGGGAACAGGTCAGGGTCGTGCCAGAGCGCGGCAAGCCGGTCAGCACGACATCGGTCTCATTCATCGTTCCATCCGTAATCTGTCCCCACGATATCGTACAGCCGCTGATTATGGGGCGCATAGTACTCCGCCAGCCGCGCTCGCGTCTCGGCGGTCATCCCGCCGCCATAGGTGCCCAGGTTATAGACCTCGAACTCCGGCGGCAGCCACGGTCGCAGCCCAAGGAAGTCGAGGCTTTGGGCGAGACCCTCTTCGGGCCGGGTGAAGAACGCCTCGCTCTGCAGCACCAGGAGCTGCTCCCGCGGAAACTCCGCCAGCCACCACGCCAACTGGTCGGCGTACAGGCCGCGGGTCAGGTACGAGGCGTATCGCCATTGCTCGCTCGACCGATCGGGGGCGGCGCGCAGCCGTTCGAGCTCCGCCGCGATCGCCTCCT
>JACCYK010000542.1 GCA_013696525.1 Chloroflexia bacterium | reverse complement strand
GGCGATGCTGCCGTCGAATCCCGCGAACACGATCTCCGAGCCGTCCGGCGACCAGGCAGGGTGGCCCCCTTCCCCGGTGAGGGTGGTCGATCCACCGCCGCCGGCAGGCATCGTGCAGATATGGCGGGCGCCGCCTCGGAGGCCTGACAACGCGATCGTCGTGCCGTCCGGCGACCAGTTGGGCTGCTCGTCGCTCGTGGTGCCGTCCGAGAGGCGGGTCAGGGTGCCGCTTTGGACGCTCATCGCGTAGATTTGTGAGCGACCGTCACCGGGACGGTTACCATCGAACGCGATCGTTGTGCCGTCCGGCGACCAGGCGAGAAAGCGGTCGGATGTCTTCGCCTCCCCGACGCGGGTCACGTTGCCGCCGTCGGCGTCCATCGTCCAGAAACTGAGCCCTTTCTCGATCTCCTCGACCCGGAGGCCAAGGAATGCGATCCGCCTGCCGTCCGGCGACCAGGTGGGGTAGTTGCTCCTGCTCTCGATTGTGTTATTGGTGAGGTTGGTCAGGCCGGTGCCGTTGGCGTTGATCGTGAAGATATCGGTTTGGTTGTCGGCTCCTACTCTCATGAACGCGATCCGCGTGCGGTCCGGCGACCAAGCCGGTTGCTCGCCGGTGCCGGTCGTCAGCTGCATGAGCTCCGTGCCGTCCGCGTTTATTGTCCAGATCCGGAAGTCCTTGACGAAGGCGATCTCGCCGCTCTTCCCCTGACCCCCCTGACAGTCGCCCCGCGCGCAGGTCTGCCCCGGCCCGCAGGCCTTGTCACAGCCGCCGCAGTGCCGCGGATCGGTTTGGGTGTTGACGCACTTGGTGCCGCACTTGGTCAGACTCCCCTTACAGACGCACTTGCCTACTCTTTTGTTGGTGCCGCCCTGGCAGGTGGCGCCCTGGCAGCATTTCTTGTTCTTCGGCCCCTGGCATCCCTTCTCGCCCAGCTTGACGCAGGCGGCGCTCGCCTCCCCCAGTCCGAGGCACGACAGCAGCCCGGCAAGGGCGCCGAATGTTAGGCCCTGAAGCGTTTTTCGGCGACTCATTCCGCTCGCCAGATTACGTGTCAATCCATCGAATCGTGAACCGTCCATGATGTGTCTCCCAATGACGCGGCAACATGCGCCCGTCGCTTCACGCGCGCGGTTGGCTCCGTATCCTTCGTCGGAATCGTGTTCCCACTATGACGGACGCGGACGCCGGGCGCATGAGTAAAGTTCCCCATTTTCGGCTGCGAAATGGGACGGAAACCACCTGGCTGGCGGTTTGGGAGGAAGCGGCGCTCCGGTTCAGGCGTGACGATCGCGGCTAGCGAGGGCGGCGGGCGGTATGATGGCGTGGGCGCGGTTGAACGATGAGGAGAGCCAGGGATGAGCGTTCGCGACGAGGTGCATGAGCTGGTCGACGCGCTGCCGGAGGACGAGCTGCCCGCGGCGCGGCGGTACTTGGAGGCCCTGGGGACAGCCCCGGATGACTCGCTGGCTCGCTTCCTGGCGGCCGCGCCAGAGGACGATGAGCCGTCGTCCTCGGAGCAAGACCGCGTCGCCGCCGCGGCGCGCGAAGCCTACCGGCGCGGCGAGCGGATCTCGGCGGCGGAGGCGAAGCGGACGTTGCTGGCGTGATGTCCGCTCGACAGTACAAGCTCCATCCTGGTGCCGCGCGCGACCTGCGCCGGCTTGATCCCATGATGCGTCAACGTCTCCTCCGGACCCTGGGTCGCCTCGTGGCGGAGCCGCCGCGGGGCAATAGCAAGACGCTCCAAGGCAGCGACGACGAGTGGCGACTCAGAGTTGGTGACTGGCGTATCCGCTTCACCCGAGATTGGGACACCGGCGATGTGCTCGTCCGCAGCATCGAGCCGCGGGGACGGGCCTACCGGGATTGAGGCCCGCGCCGCACTCGGTCAGGCTCCCTGTCCAGGTACATCGGCCTCGTGTGGAGCGCGCCGGTTCAGGCGTAACGATCCCGGCTTGCCAGGGCGGCAGCGGTAGCACGGGAATGGACGCCGAGCTTGGCGAGGATGGCGGCGACGTGCTTGGAGGCGGTGCGGCGGGTGATGAACAGGGCGCTCGCGATCTCCTTGTCCGATCGACCGTGGCCCAGCAACCGCAGCACGGTGCGCTGTTGCGGGGTAAGGCCCGCCATGGCCTCCGCCACCGCCGCCGCGTG
>JACCYK010000532.1 GCA_013696525.1 Chloroflexia bacterium | reverse complement strand
GTCGAGCAGGCACGGGGCGAGGCGAAGGCCGAGCGGGCGGTGCTGGCGGCGGCGAACCAGGAGCGGACCCGGCATCGCGAGCGACTTTCCGCCTGGATCGAGGAACTGAGAATGGATTTGGAACAGGGCGAGGCCCGGTTGCGACAGAACCGGTCCGAGGCAACCGCGATCGCGCGCGAGCTTCACCAGACGAGCATTCGCCGCGCCGAGGTTCAGGAAAGCCTTACGGCACTTGCCGAACAGGTGGCGACGACGGCGGCTGAGCGGCAGCGGGAAACCGAGGCGACCGCCGGCAACGATCGTGAGGCGGCGGTGCTGAGCCAGCATCAGGCGGGGTTGGCGGAACGGCAACGGTCCGAGCAGCGCCGGCTCGCCGAGCTCCGGAAACAAGAGCGGGCGCTGGCCGATGAGCTCCAGCTTCGGACCGAGCGCGCCGTCGCGTTGGACCGGGAACGATCCGATCTCGACGACACGCGCCGGCGTGTAGCCGCCGCCGCCGAGCAACTTCGCGCACGGGCTGCCGCATTGACCGCTGCCAGATCCCCCATCCAGGCGGAGCTGCGCCGGCTTGACGCCGCCGCGGCGCAATTCGGCCAGGCCATCGCGGCGGGACGGGAGGCGCTGCTGGACCGAGAACGTGAGCAGGGGGTGAGCGAGCTGGCCCGCGAACGCGCCGGCGACGAGGTGAACGCGCTCCGGCGCCAAATCGCGCACGAGCTCGAGCTCGATGATCCTGATTGCCTGCTCTCGCTCCAACCGGTGGACGACGGTCACGGCGCGGACGATCAGGCGCGGGAACGGGAGATCGAACGGCTCCGGGCCCGGCTGCGGCGGGTTGGCTTCGTCGGGCAGGATGTCGTGGCCGAGTATGAGCGCGAGGCCGCGCACCAAGATTTTCTCCGGCGCCAGCTTGAGGATGTCATTGGCGCCGCCGTCTCGGTCCGCGGGCTGCTGACGGACCTGCGGCACACGATGCGGTCTCGGTTCGACGCCACCTTCGCTCAGGTGTCGGCGGAGTTCGCTGAGATGTTCAGCGTGCTCTTCGGTGGCGGCACGGCGCGGTTGATGGTGACCGGGGGCGACGCGAACGAGCATGGGATCAGGGCGGAAACCGGGGTCGATATCGTGGCCCAGCCGCCGGGCAAGCGGCTACAGAACTTGGCGCTGCTGTCGGGCGGGGAGCGGGCATTGACCGCGGTCGCCTTGCTGTTCGCGATCCTGCGGGTGAACCCGGCGCCGTTTTGCCTGCTGGACGAAGTCGACGCGGCGTTGGACGAGGCCAATATCGTGCGCTTCCGGGATCAGCTTGGTGGGCTGGCGGCGAAGACCCAAGTCGTCATCATCACCCACAACCGGGGCACTATCGAGACCGCCGACACCCTCTACGGGGTCAGCATGGGCACCGATAGCGCCTCGCGGGTCCTCTCACTTCGGATGTCGGACCAGGATTTCCCGCCAGCGGGGTAGGTAGGCATTAGGGCCGGGCGCTGGCGAACACGAGGTCGACGTAGGCGGCGACGTCGCGGCGTTCTTCGGTGCCGTCGAGCAGCATCGACTCCAGGACGTCAATCGACTCAGGGTGAATATCGCTCAGCTCCTGGATGATCGGGCGCTCGTTGCGGGATGGATGGGGGTCGGTGACGAAGTCATACATCGCCGTTACCAGCTCGTCGGTATCAACCTGCAAGCGGAAGAATTGAGACATCTTGGGGAGAAATCCTTTCTGAGCGAGCGGGATGCCCGCTAGCGGAGGCTGACCCGTTCCCAGGCGCGGCCACCAGATCGGGCCGCCCGCTGCCGATCGACGGAGGATTGGTCCTTGAACAGGAAGACGAGCGCGGCGCCAGCGACAAACCCGCCGACATGGGCCCAAAAGGCGACGCCGCCGGTCTCTTCGGTTTGGACCCCGAGGGAGAGGAAGCCGTTCAGGAGCTGCAACACGATCCAGACGCCGATCTGGACCCAGGCGGGGATCAGCATCACCGTGACAAAGTAGCCAAGGAAGATCAGGGTCCGAATCCGGCCGTGGGGGAAGAGCACGATGTAGGCGCCGAGGACGCCGGAGATCGCGCCGCTGGCGCCCACGAGCGGGATCTGGCTGGCGGGGTCGATGAGGACTTGGGCGCCGCCGGCCGCCAGCCCGCAGAGCAGGTAGAAAACGAGAAAGCGAACGTGCCCCATTGCGTCCTCGACATTGTCGCCGAAGACGAAGAGGAAGAGCATGTTGCCAATGATGTGCATCCAGCCGCCGTGGAGGAACATGGAGGAGAGCAGCCCATAGAGATCTTGTCCCCGCGAGATTTGGTCCGGGATCGCGCCCCAGCGGAAGATGAAGTCCGTTAAGGATCGGTCCGATAACGTGATTTGATAGAGGAAGATCAGGACGTTAATCGCGATCAGGACGTACGTGACAAACGGCGTCCGGACTCGCCCATTGTGCTCGTCGCCAATTGGAAGCACGAGTCCGCCCTTTCCCCCGAGTCCTGGCGCCGGCTGCCCGCGATCTAGCGATCGGTGATCCGGCCGCCTACCCCTTGAAGAGCTCCTCGGCCCAGGTCGTCAAGCGGGCCCGCGTCTCCTCGCCGCTCCGGGGCGCGAACAAGATGCCGACGACAAGCCCGTAGACGAAGAATTTCAGGGCGGTTCTGGCTCGACCGATCATAGCGTGGTGACTCCTTCAATTGGTAGCGGGCCGTCAACGTCCGCGCGATGCCGAACACTGGCTCCAGACCTTGGAAAATACCGGGCGTCGGTCGAGATTGGCTCCGGCACATCGTCCCCGATCACCTGCCGGAACTCCGTGACTACGATCGCGACCCGGTGAGCGACTCGATCGCCAATCTCCTCGACCGCCCCCGCGAGATCGGCCCGCGTTCGCCAGCCGGCTTGGGGGGCGTTATACAGACCGTAGGCGGCTCCCGCCATCGATCCCAGGACGGCGCCCACCAGGAAGGCAACGTCGTGCCGCTCGTTCACCACATCCTCTTCCTTCCCAGCCCGCGCTTCGGCGGTCGTTGACCGCGTGCCCGGCCCGCGCGATCACGGCCCTTATTATCAAGTATGGTGCCACTTTCGTCCGCGGGTTTACCGGCTGGCCTCGGCCAGCCAGCGCATGATGAGCGACGGATAGACCTGTTCTGTCAGCAACACGCGGAATCGCGACTGCCGTTCAGCCGCCGGCCCGGTGTCCAGCCAGGATCGGAGGAGATCATACCCCGCGTGGTAGGTGAAGATGTAGGCCCGCCAGAGAGGATCGCTGATGAACTCTAGGCGCTTCCGGGCGTTCGCCTCGGACATCAAGCCAAACCCGGTGAGATAGCCAAGCACTTCCGGCGCCGCCCGCCCCTCGGCGTGAAGCATTAGCGCCGCGTTGCCCGCCACGCCGCGCAGGGCGCCTGTCGCCGCGGCAACCCGCGTTTCGATGACAGGGTCTACCGATATGTTCGCCTCCGGGTACACCCGTTCCTGGCGGAAGGAGATCGCCCCTTTTGGCCCGAACAGGATCTCCTCGGCCAGCGTCGCGACCCCCTCGGAAATGATGCACGCCGGCGTGTTAATCAACTGGATCGCGTGCTCGCCAAAGCCATGATCAAGGTATAGCCGTTCCTTCAGGGTGTGCTCGGTGTGGTGTCCGGGATACCCCTCATGGCAGAGGAGATCGGTCAGCTTGTTCGCCTCGATCGGCAGGTCGGTGTTCAGCTCGACCCGCGACTGCCCATTGCCGAAATACCAGTTGTATCCGCCCCAAGGACGATCTTGAACGAACCGGTACTCAATTGCCTCGCCTTCCGGCAGCTCAACGAACGCCAGCGTGCGTTGACGGATCTCCGGCTGAATGATCGCGATTAACCTCAGTGCGGTCTCTGGGCTGATCTGAAATTGTTGCCGCCAGGCGACCATCCGGTCCGGGACCGCTCCCGTGCCGGGCAGGATGGCGTCGAGTTCGGTGATCGCGACCTGAAGCGTCGCCTCGGGTGTGCGCTCGGCATCGACGTCGAACAGATGACGAACTTCGTCCGGGTAGGCGATGCTCTCCCCGGTCAGGCCGCGGCAGATTGTCAACATCGCTTCAAGCTGCGCGGCCAGATACCCGACCCGGCTACCCACGATATCGGCATCGGCCACCCGGATCAGCAGGCTCTGGATCTGATCCATGAGGATGCGAGGCTCGGGCGCGTCGCCGGCGAGCGCGTCCGCTTTCACCTCGGGCGGACCGACGTAGGCATCGACAAAGCCGGGAACGAGCCGGTCGATCCCGAACGCCAGGGTGACGTACTCGTGCGCGATGGGGTCGAGTGGGACTGGATCTCCTGACATGCGTCCTCCGCCGGGCGCCGGCAACGCGGGTTGGTGAAACGTCCGGTCGCGGCCAACGGCCGGTTCCGGATATGGCAGGATACGATACCGGGGCGAGCACATGAAGATCGAGGCTCAGCTAGGCGTGGCGGATGAGGGGACACATGAACTTCACGGACGTGGTTGAGCTGGCGGGGCGGGTGATGGAGGCCCTTGGCGTCGCCATCATCGTGATCGGGGCGCTGACGGCCACGGTGCGGTTCGTCGCCCAGCTCCAGCAACGGATCGACGGCGTCGTGATGTACAAGACGTACCGGATCGGCCTGGCCCAGGCGATCTTGCTCGGCCTCGAGTTCCTGGTGGCCGGGGACATCATCCGCACCGTGGCGATCGCGCCGACGCTTGGCAATGTCGGCGTCCTGGCCGCGATCGTCGGCATCCGCACGGTCCTCAGCTTCTCATTGCAATTGGAAATCGAGGGCCGCTGGCCGTGGCAACGAGTCGTAAGTCGCGAGTCGTAGGTCGTAAGAAGTGAGTCGACCCGAGATTTCGTTCCCACACATCCGAGCGGGGATGCGTGAACCGGTCGAGGACGTGGCGATGGGGACCACCGAACCGCTGCCGTCAGGCTCCGACGAGTGAACGCTGAGGCGGATTAGGGCCGTTGGCGTTTCGTCACGGTCTCACGGATGAAGGTGGGGCGGTGCTCGGGCTCAATGTCCCGGAGCTGCTGCAGCAGAGCTATCCGGTCGCCAGGGCTCATATCCTTGAATCGCCGGATTGCAGCTTTCCGCACGTCATCGCTGAGGAGATCACGCGGGTTATTTGTCATGGTGGCGTCGTTGCCAGACAGCATCAGGAGCAGCTGTTTGATCTCGATCGAGAGCTCATCGTCGTCGGGAGGCGGTTTCTTCTCGTCCTTGTCGCTCATCCCGCCTCGCGCCTCTCCGGAGCGATGCCGCCTGTTCGGCCGGGAACGGAGAGGTGACTTGCAAGCCGCGGCTTTTGCCTAGTCGTCTTGCTCGCGTGAATCCTGGTGTCGGTCGGCGTCCTCGTGTTTCCGGGATTGTTCGTCAGATGAACTTCCTTCTTCGCGCTCCTTCTCGTGCCGGCGTGAGGGAGTAGGGATGCGCCTTTTAACGTTCCGGGAAAGGTCGTCATCATCGGGCGGTGGTTTCTTCTCACCAGCACTGCCCATGCTCGTCCGCGCTCTCCTAAAGCCACGCGACTTGGACGATTGCGATCACAACGAGGAGGGCCGCTTCGCCGACGAGGAGAATCATGGCACGATTAACCCAGGTCGCCTTATCGTTGATCTTCGCTTCGTTGCTGCCGAAGTTTTTCGCGCGCTGGTTGGCGATGGCAGCTTTGGTGTAGGCTGGCTCCTTGTAGAGATACACGTCCATCAATCGTTTGGGATTCGCCACTTCTCGATAGGTCCGAATGCGGTAGGCGAGGTACGTGCTGAGGGCGATCAGCGCATACATGACGAGCGAGATTATCGTGACCCCGTCTGTTATCGAATTGACGGGCACTTCTCCCCCAAACACCGGCCAGTGGGGTAGGGCAACATCCCTTCCTGATGCGGCGACTCGCTGCCCTGAGTCGGCGAGCGCTCGCCCAAGACCAGTCACACCGGCGGTCAAGAGTGTTGCCGCCGCCAGTCCAAAGTTGGCTTTGGTGTCGATGGTCTTGAGTCGGTCGTTTTGAGTCTTGACCATTTCTTCGATCTGCTCAAAAACGACATCTATACTTGGCCAATCCTTATTCTCGTCCGAGATTTCGGTCGTCTCCTCGATGGGGACCGCCGCTACCGTTTCAATGCCAAGCCAAACGCGGGTCGACGCCCGGAGCCGTGACAGGAGGCGCAAGGGTTGCGGTGATCCCGCGGACTGGGGCGCGGTATAGCCAGAGGATCTCATGTGGTCGCTAATCATCGTCATCACTTCGCTGTTTCGCGTGCGAACCCGGCAGCTGCTGACGCTCATTTTACCGTATGCGCGAGCTTGAAAAATACTCGAGGATTCTCTGCCTTTTACATTTGACATAAGAATACACGCGGATGATGCACCTCGGGCACG
>JACCYK010000510.1 GCA_013696525.1 Chloroflexia bacterium | reverse complement strand
TCCCTGGACCGGTTTTTGGGGGTCACGTCACGGCCCCTTGCTCCTCCCTTCATCAACATCGGAAGGCTCATCTTCGAACCTGCATCAGACATCTTGGACCATCAGGCTATTTGGCCTCGCGTCGTATTTGTGGAGTCTGGTTCCGTGTCCATAACAGTGAGCGGAATGGTCTGGCAGGTAAAGCGTGCAGGCACCGAATCATACGATCGTGTGGAGAATCAAGCGTCGGAGTCTGAGGTTACCCTAAGGAGTGGCGACGGCGCCTATATTCCCCTGGGAGCAACTGCCTCACTCAACAACGGAGGTCAAGTCCCAGCTACTGTACTCTCATTTACTGTGGCACCCTCAGCGGGAGAAGCAGGGACGCCGTCCGATCCATGAGACGAAGAGCGGTCCAACTGAGCGCACCTAGGAACTTCCAATACGAAATAGCGCTTGCACAGTGCTCGAAAAGATAGATGCCGAACTCTGGGCAAGAGTCGCACACCGCCCACGCATGGCCGACATGTCAGATCAAGTCGCGCCGCGGAAGCGGGGGTCGAGCAGATCGCGCACGGCGTCGCCGAAGATGTTGATCGCCAGCACGAGCAGGCCCAGGGCCAGGCCCGGATAGAGGACGGACCAGGGGGCCAGCTCCATATAGGCCCGCGCCTCGCTCAGCATCGAGCCGAGGGAGGGCGTCGGCGGTACCGCGCCCAGGCCCAAATAGCTCAACGCCGCTTCGAGCACCACCGCCCCGGACAGGCTGAGCGCCAGTTGGACCAGGATCGGAGCGGCGACGTTGGGCAGGATGTGCCGCCAGAGCACCCGGCCCGTGGTTGCTCCCGACGCGACCGCCGCCTGCACGAACTCGACCCGCTTCAAGGGCAGGGTCGAGCCCCGCGTGACGCGGGCGAAGATCGGCGTGTAGACCGTCGCGATCGCGATCACGATGCTGGCGAACCCGGCCCCCACCACCGAGATGACGAGGATCGCCAGCAACACGCCGGGAAAGGCGAAGATGACATCCATGACCCGGGTGATGACGTACTCCGGCCACCGTCCCACGTAGCCGGCGACCAGCCCCAGCAGCGTCCCCGCCAGGGCCGAGGCCAGCACCGAGCTGACGCCCACCAGGAGCGAGATCCGAGCCCCGTACAGGATGCGGCTGAGCAGGTCGCGGCCGAAAATATCGGTGCCGAGCGGCCCGCCGTCGCCCGGCGGCAGCAGCCGGTCCAGCGGCACCATCGCGATCGGGTCGGCCGGCGCGATCAGCGGCGCCGCGATCGCGGCCACGACGAAGACCAGCAAGACGACCGCCGCGATCAGCCCTACCTTGCTCTGGCGACCGAACCGGGCGATCTGAACCAGGGGTCCGGTCGGGCGCGGGGTGCGGAGCGGGGCGTCCGCCGCCTGGGCGCTCATGCCCGCCGGATGCGGGGGTCAACGACGCCGTAGATGAGGTCGGTCGCCAGGTTGACGAGGACGAAAGTGGCGGCGATGAAGAGCGTGGTCCCCTGCACCAACGGGTAGTCGCGCTGGAGGACGGCATCCAGCGCCAGCCGGCCCACGCCCGGCAAGGCGAAGAGCTGCTCGACGATCACGGTGCCGCCGAGCAGATAGCCGGTCTGGATGCCGACCACCGTGATGACCGGGATCAGTGAGTTCCGCAGGGCGTGCCCCATCACCACCGCCCGGCCCGATAGCCCTTTGGCCCGGGCCACGGTCAGGTACTCCTGGCGCAGCTCTTCGAGCAACGCCGAGCGCGTCATCCGCATGATCGAGGCGGCCAGCAAGGCGCCGAGCGAGATCGTCGGCAACGCCAACGAGCGCAGGTTGTCACCCAGCCCGTCGGCGATCGGCACGAAGCCGGTGGTCGGCAGCACCGGCCAGCTCAACGAGATGAACAGAATCAACAGCGTGCCCAGCAAAAAATTCGGGATCGAAAGCCCGATCAGGGCAAGCACCCGCGCCAGGGCATCGACCACGCCGCCCCGCCGCACGGCCGAGATAATCCCCGCCGGAATCGCCACCAGCAGCGAGGTCAGCGTCGCCAGCGCCGCCAGCTCCAGCGTCACCGGCAGCCGCTGCCGGATGATGGTCGCCACCGGCTCGCCCGTCCGCAACGACGTCCCCAGGTCACCCCGGACCGCGTTCCCCAGCCAGATCAGGTACTGCACCGGCAACGGCCGATCCAGCCCGTACGATCGGGCGATCGCGGCCCGTTGCTCAGGACTGACGTCGGCCCCCAGGCCAAGCATGATGTCCACGAAGTTGCCTGGGATCAGGCGCATCGCGCCAAACACGAGGATCGACACCCCAAGCAACGTTGGCAAGAAGACGGTCAGCAGGCGACGGGCGAGGTAGCTCAGCATCAATTGCCTCGCGGCTCAAGCAGGGCGATCGCCACGTCGGCTTCGCCACCACGGCGATCGCATTGGACACACGTCTCAATGAGCTGCCGCGCCAATCGACGCGCCTCGCTTCACGCGCCCGGCTATTACGCCAGCGTCATCCGCTTCAACGTGTCCCAGGTATCGACCGGCGTCGGCGCGAAGCCCTGGACGTTGGTGCCGAGCGCGAAGTAGGCCATGCGGGTGGAGAGAAACAGCGCCGGCGCCGCCTCGGCCACCAATTCCTCGATCTGGTGATACACCTCCCGCCGCTGCTCGACATCGAAGGTGAAGCGGGCCTCGTCCAGCAATCGGTCGACCTCGGGATCGCTGAATTGGAAGGCGTTGACAGAACCGCCGGTGTAGAAGGCCGGATAGAGCGCCCGGTCCGGGTCGTTGCCGCTGCCGTTGAAGCTGACGAACGAGGTAAAGTTGCGATCCAGCCAGCGCTCGATGAAGGTACCCCACTCGACCTGATCGAGCACGACCGTGATCCCGGCGGCCTGCAACTGCGATTGCAGGACCAGGGCGATACTGATGAACTCCGGGTAGAGCGGGGAGGCCATGATGGACAGCTCGAAGCCCGATTCCAGCCCGGCCTCGGTCAGCAGCTCCATCGCCCGCGCCGGGTCCGCCGTCGCGAACGGAAGCTGATCGACCGGCACCGCCCAATCACCCAGCGTCGGCACGATCGGCCCGGTCATGCTCCCCTCGCCGAAAAAGACGGCGTCGCGCAGGGCCTGACGGTCAACGGCCAGGCTGATCGCCTGCCGGACCCGGACATCGTCCAGCGGCGCCAGTTGGGTATTGAACCCGAGCAGGTAGTAGTCGGTCGTCTCCTGGCTGACGACCTGCACTCCTTCTTCGCGGCTGGCCAGGCTGACCGCGGTCGGATTGGCCAGCGAGGTCAGGTTAATCTCCCCGGTCCGGATCGCGGCCAGGCGCGACGCCTCGTCCGGCATGATCCGATAGGTCAGCTCCGCCAGGCGCGGCAGCCCGTCATCCCAGTATTCCGGGTTGGCGTGCAACGCGGTTTCGACATCCTGGGTATACGTGTCGAGGGCGAAGGGCCCGGTGCCGACCATCGTCGTTGCCAGGTCGATCGCCTCGTCGGCCGGCACGATGGCGGCGTAGTTCGCTCCCAGGGTGGCCAGCAACGGCCCGTAGGGCTGGCTCAGGTTGAGCTGGACAGTGCGATCGTCGATGACCTCGATGCTCTCGATCGGCTCGAACTGGGTCAGCCAGGGCGAGGCCAGATCGGGATCGAGAATCCGGTCGAAGCTGTACTTGACATCGGCCGCGGTCAACGGCCGGCCATCATGGAAGGTGACGCCCTCCCGTAAGTGGAAGATGAAGGTCGTGTCGTCCGGGCTCTCCCATTCCGCCGCCAGCTCGGGATAGGGCTGGTTCTCGGCATCAAAGGCAACCAGTTGCTCATAGACGGGAGCGATGATCTGGAAGCTGGAGGCGGCGGTCACCAGCGCCGGATCGAGCCCGACCGCCTCTTGCGCCTTCCCGATCAGCAGGTTGCCCGCCCGCTCCGTCGTCGGCGTCGCGTCTTGGCCGGCCGCGGTGCGGCCCCCGATCACCGCGCTCCCGGCCGCGATCCCGGCACTGGCGCCAAGCAGCCGGAGCAGGTCGCGCCGGTCAAGATTCGCCCGTTCCATGAGTGTCTCCTCTCGTGAGTCGTGAGTCGTGAGTCGTGAGTCGTGAGTCGTGCAGGAGCGTACCCCGTGGCCGATTGGTCCGCAAGTGGTCGCCCAGCCAGGCAGAGCCGGCT
>JACCYK010000501.1 GCA_013696525.1 Chloroflexia bacterium | reverse complement strand
GCGTCGGAGCGGTCGCCCGTCGCCGGCGCGTCGAGGGCGAACGCTTGCACCGGCGAGCCGGCCGGCGGAAACGCCCGAACCTCCGTGATCGCGATCGACGACATTCCCTGGCTCCTCCTACCGGTAGCGCATGTGCGCGTGGCCGCGCCCCGCGCCTACCGCACCGGCCCGGCAAGCGATCCCGCGCCTAGTATAGTCCCGCCTCGCTAGGCTCCGGTCGCCTCGGGCGGAGTCGCCGGCGGTAGGCGATGGCGCTCCCAGCAAATGCCCCACTTTTGCTCGAACCGCTCCTGGTTGCGTCGAAACAGGGGCAGGTACTCGCCGCTGGGCAGCAGCTTCCCAATCGAGGCGTGATAGGCATGATGGACATAGGTGTCCGCCGCCCAGCCCGTCTCGTAGCCCGCCGCTTTGACCCTGAGCGCGTAGTCCTCGTCCTCGAACATGCCGGTTTCGTAGCGTTCGTCAAGCATGCCGACCTCGGCCAGCACATCCCGGCGCCAGGCGACGCAAAACATCATCGGCATCCTGATCGCGTGGCGTTGGCCGTCGTGGCTGGCGGCCCGGGCCCGCGCGAAGCGCAGGAAGTCGCCATAGGTCTCGTAGGGGGCGACGATCTGGGCCTCGTTGCAGGTCCGGTTGGTCGCGGGGCCGATCAGGCCGAGGCGGGGATCGGCCAGATGATGGGCCAATCGACTGAGCCAGCCGGGCGGCACCAACGTGTCGCTGTTCAACAGCACCAGCAGGTCGCCGCGGGCGATCGCCAGCCCCTGGTTGTTGCCGGGACCGAAGCCGAGGTTCGTCGTGTTGAGGATCGCCCGAACGTGCGGATAGTAGGCGCTCAGCCGTTCAAACTCTGCCGCCGAGCCGTCGGTCGAGCCGTTATCGACGAGAATTAGCTCGTAGCTCGGGTACTCGGTGTTGGCGAGCAAGCTGGCCAGGCACAACCGGGTGAAGGCAAGCGTCTCATAGTTGACGATAATGACACTGGCGAGTGGGAACATCGCACGGATCGCCGCATCAATTGTCGCCCAACCCGCCGTGCGGGCGATGTGCCGCGCCCCACGTCGCTCCTGGAGTGCGGCTGGCCGCGGCGACTCGGGCTCAGACGGCGAGTCGTTGGTAACGATCACGCCGGCGGCGCGTTCCAACCGCGGCCCAAGGGAGCCGGCATCAGCGTCCGCCACGATCCGCCAGCCCCAGCGTTCGCGGGCGCGGACCGCGACATCGGCCCAGGCCGGATCACGCAGCAGCAGCACGGCCGCCTCGATGGCCGCCGTCCGCCGCACGGAGGCCAGCAGCGTGAGGATGGCCGCCTCCTGCCGCGGCAGGTCCAATTCGGCGGCCGCGAATGGCACGACGACAATGCCGGTGTCCGGCTCCTTAACCACATCATTGGCATCGGCGTCCGCGACCAAGCTGAACACGCGATGCCCCCGGCGGCCGAACTCCGCGGCGAGCCGTTCTGAATCAGGCGGCCCCGGTAGTTCGACCACGGCGTAGCGGGCCAGCGGCGGCGAGACGGCCGTTGCCAGCGCCGCCGCCACCGTGGCGGCGGGGAGCTCGGGCTCCCGCGCTCGCTGGCGGGAGGCGATGACCAGGTCATCGTGGAGGAGCGCGACGTCGCCGGCGGACGTATCCAGCGGTGTGGCGGCGGGATCCGGCCGGACGATGCTCATGCGGTGGTTCCATCGCGGTCGGGTGGCAGCTCGACCGCGCTTCGCTGGAGTGAATCGATCACGAAATCAACCCGCAGGGTAGCTTCCCGGTCATCATTGGCGATGATGTGCAGGCGAAGCTCGTGGATGCCGTCTACGAGATCGACCACGTCGAGCGAACCGGAGAACCCACTGTTCGCGGCATCCGCGTAGGCGGGATGCACGAGTGGGATATCTTCGCGGACCTCGCCGTACGTTATGCGTCCGCGTGGCTCGCCGTCAACAAACGCCTGGATCGCGCGGATCCCGTGCGGCGAAAGCGCCCAGCCCCGGACCGTCAGCTGCTGTCGCACCGTCGTCCGCGATCCCGGCTTTGGATAGTCGCAGTGACCGATGACTCGGTCCTCATGGCGCACCGGCGCGGCAAGCTCGATGGTGGTGGTGGCGTCCGCGTACCGTCCCTGCTGGTCAGAGATACGAATGCACAGTTCGTGCGGCCCGGGACGGAGATCGGTCAGCGCGATGTCGCCCGAGAAGCCCCCATGGTCACCGTCGGGGTAGCCTGGATGGGTCGCGGCGATGTCCGGCCGGGGGAGGCCATAGCCGAGGGCGCCGGTCAGCTCGTCATCGATAAGGGCTTCGACTCTTGCGATGCCGACCGGCGAGTGAGCCCATCCGACGACGGTCAGCACCGGCCCGGTTAGCGGCGCCTGGCCAAGGCCCGGCCGCTCGATGTTGCCGATGATTCGGAGCGGCGGCGGGGCCGGGGCCATCCCGGCGGGCCCGCGCTCGCGGTCAATCGCGGGCGGGGCGGCAATGTCCAGACCGGCGTCTTGCACCAGTTGATAGGCGTTCCGGGCGCGTTGTTCGGCATCGAGGGCGCGAAGCTCGGCCTCATGGACGCGGGTATTGAGGACGATGTTGTTCCGCAGCAGAATGGTGACCTGCCTGGCCCGTTCGGCCAGCAGGCGATCGCTGTCCCGGAGTGATTCATCGATCGTCCAGGTCGCCAACAGCGGTGAGATCGCAAAGTCTATGGGGTACCGGGCGTTGTACTTGATCGAGATGAGGTCGTCTTCAAGGTAGTAGGTGACGTCGTCCCGGATGACCTGGTCCCGCCACCGCGCCGCGTAGCGTTCCCGGTTGGCCCGCTCTTCCGGCGCCCGGACATCGCGCGAGACCGATTCCAGATGGTAGACGACACTCTCGTGGCAATAGTGGACCTCATGCCCGGCTGCCCTGGCCCGCAGGCAGAGATCGACGTCTTCCCAGCCATTGTGATAGCCGGTGTCGAAGCCTCCCAGCTCGGACCAGACCTCATGCCGGATCAGGACACAGGCGGCGGTCACCGCTGGAAACTGCCGGGATTTGTTGACCGCCGGATGTTGGCCGGGGAAGCCGATATAGAGATGCCGGGGGTAGCGATCGTGGCCGATCGCGACGCCGGCATGCTGCACCGTGTCATCGGGAAAGAGTAGCTTCGCGCCGATTAGGCCGGCGGCGGGATGGGCCCGAGCGTAGCGGACCAGCTCCGCCAGCCACCGCCGGCGGGGAATCGTGTCGTTGTTCAGGAAGACCAGGTATGGCTTGGTTGCCGCCGCCGCGCCGGCGTTGCAGGCGCCGGCGAACCCTTGGCCCGGCGAGTTGGTGATGACCGTGATCCGTGCGTCATAGGATTGCAGCAGGCGCGGCGTCAAATCGGACGAGCCGTCGTCAACGACGATGATCTCGCGCTCAATGCCAAGGTCCGCTTGGGCGAGCAGCGTCTCCAGGCACTGCCGCGTCAACGAGGCCTTGTTATGGACGGGAATGATGATCGAACAGGCGGCGGCGGCCGGGAGCGCCCCGGTTGTCGCGCCCAGTTGGGAACTGGGCACCGAGTCTCCCGGATGGTCATGGTCGGCGGTCATGTGGGTATCGCTCATCCTAGGCGCCAAATCGACCACGGTCGTCAGCATACCGGCCCGGCGGCGTCAGGCGTTCGCGGAGGTCATACAGCTTGCAGACCGTGTCGTGCCCCGTCAAGATGGCGTACCGGGCCTCGATCGTGTCGTTGAGCTTTGGCAATTGCGCCGCCCAGCTCCAGGATGATGCCGGCATCACAAGGTATTGCGCTCCCTGGCCGCGCAACACCTCGAGGTGGGAGAGGAGGTGATCGGTATCGGCGGCGACATAGGCGAGGTCCCGGCCAGACTCTTCCTTGGCGGGAAAATGCCAAGCCTGGCGACCGTCGAGCTGAAGCATGGCGTCGTCGCCCAGGCTCGACACCGCGACCGGCGCCCCGGCTGGGAGCAGTTCCACGACCGCCGCTTTCACCCGCTCCAGCAACTGGCGATAGTAGATGGCAGCGGGAGCGCCCGGCGAGTGCCGGGCCAGAACGAGACCGAGCGTGGCCATCACCTCCGAGTCACGGTAGGTCAGTTGTTGGTGGGCGCTCGTGAGCAGCTCCCGCATGTCATCCTCATAGATGTGGGCGGCCTTGACCCGCGTTTCAGCGACGGCAAGGCGCTCCGCGGTGGCTGCTTGCAGACGGCTAATCTCCCGGTCGCGCAGCGTCGTCTCGCGACGGTAGTCACTTCGCGCCTCGTCCAGCGCCTGGCGCAGGACCCCATTCTCAATCGTCAGCCGGTTGGTGCCGCCGATGCCGGCGGCGATCGTGTCGAACGCGCCAAGATCGCGGCCTGACGGCCTGGCTCGCGGCGCGTCGACCGGTCCCGCGTTGTCTGTCCACTCGGCCTCACGACACAATGACTGGTAGAGATCCCGGATCGTCGCGTCAACGGTCCCATCCGCCAGGGAATCGTTGGTAAATCGGTGATGGCGCAGCCGTTCGGTGTTGTCGCGACGAAATGCCTCGCTCACCTCCGGCCGCGGGGCCAACCCCAGCCCGGCCACGAGGCGCTGGTACTCCACCTCCGGCCGCGCGAAAAAAGCATCGTAGTGGGTGACGACTCGATCAGCGGCGGCCACCGTGACGATTATGCGCTGGTAAGTGAGGCGCCAGAGGGTGAGGCCCAGGGCGTAGGAGAAGCCGTTGCGGGCCCGCAATGATCGGGCAACCTCGAGCGGGTTGCGAAGAACGACCACGATTTGCATGTCGCCAAGCAGCGATTGCCAGAAGGGCAGGGTGAAGCTAGTCCGGGGGTCTTTCCAGCCCCACGGCTCGTGGTCCGCGATTTCCGCGATTAGGGCCGTCGCCGCCGGCCGCAAGGCCGTGATGGCCGGGCTGGACCAGTCGCAATCCGCCGGTGGCGGACAGTCCCAGCCGCCGCCGAGGCGGGCGAGTAGCTCATCGTTGAGCTCGACGAACTTGACGTTCTCCCAAAACCCTTCCGGGTTCTCATCGGCGGCGGGCATGATGTCGGCCTCGGGACCGAGATACAGGCCTGAATCACGCAACACCTTGGCGACCATCGAGGTGCCGGAGCGGTGCATCCCGGTGATGCAAACGGGCATAGGGTTCGTCTTCTCCTAACGTGAGTCGTAAGTCGTGAGTCGTGAGTCGAAAGTGATCGGGAGCCTGGCGAGCTTAGCCGCGACCCTTGACACCCCGCTCGTGGT
>JACCYK010000498.1 GCA_013696525.1 Chloroflexia bacterium | reverse complement strand
GTCTAGGGGTGGGCTACGATCGCTGACGCGGATTCTCGTTCCGTCGAGAGTCCGCGCCAAACTTGGCAGCCAGAATGTCGAGCACGACAAGGCCAACAATGACCAGTCCAACAAGAAGCAAGGTGTTGTGCATGGTAGTACCCATCGTTCGGAGAACCGGACTACCGCCGCCCGATGCCGCCGTACTGAATCGCCAGCCCGCGCGACCAAGCGGGATCGGAGGACGAGCCAGTCCGGGAAGCGAACTTCGCTAGGTCATGGTCGCTAAACTCCGGCGTGATCCCGGGATCGGGGAGGCGCTTGCGATCGGAAATCCACTGGAATGAGACGATCATCCGGCGATTGCCGAACGGGATCGTTAACGCCCGTCCGCTCCGGCGCACCAGCTCCTCGCAGAGTTCCGCCCCGCCTCGGACCAACGATCGAGTCGCCAGTGTTCCAACGTTACCGACGCCCTGCATGCCACTGCCCTTTCCGCGCTGCTCAGCCCGCGCCGAGCGTTCAATTGGAGTCCCGCGCGCGGGGTCGCTCCGTCTGTAGGTAGAACGTATGAGTCCGCGAAATGTGAGATGAACGCTGGGAGTTTGCCGTATTCGCGACCATGGTAGGCTGACACGCGAAAACCTGTACGTTCACCCTCCCGGTGAGCGCGCGAGAGATCTGGATCGGAGTCCCCGGTGAACCATCATGTCGGCCACGCCCCGCGAACCCGCGTCCGCCAGTCACGACCCCGACGTGACTGCCGCCTCTCCTCTCCTCACATCAAGGCCATTCGGCGGCTGTCGCCGGTCGCTCCCTTGATGGCGCTGCTCATCCTGCTCAGTGCTTGCAGCGGCGAAGAATCGGCAGCCCCCCCGACCAGTAGCCCGACCTCAGGTCAAGACGCGATGTCCACCCCGGGCGAACAGGTGGTGGATTCGACCATCGATCAGGATTTGAACCGCGTTGCTGGCAGCGCGACCGCCGAGGTGACGCTCGGTGACCTGGTCGATCGCATCAACGCGCAATGGACCGATCTCGACGCCTTCCGCGAGATCAGCACGTCGAACGTGTCACCGGCAGCCTCGCCAGTCCCGGCGGCCGCCGCATCGCCGGCCAGCGATCGCTCTCAGCGAGCGGTTCGAGAGGTGATCCTGCCCGACCGCGTCCGGTACACGGCCGAACAGGGCGACGGCCTCGACTACGAGCTGATCGTCATTGGCGATCTCGTCTTCGCTCGCGGCACCGTGGCCGCGCTGCTCGATCCGACGGCGGAACCCGACGAGTGGATCGAAACCAACCTGGAAACCCTCGCCGCTAACCCGATGCTTGGCGAAGCGGCCGCGGTCCAGCTTGCCGATCTCGCCCCTCCCCGCTACACGGTGCCGGACCGCCTGCAACCGCAAGCGGTGCGTGCGCTCGATCCGGTTTCGATCAATGGCACTGACTGCCGGGCCTACGGCGCGGCCGACACCACCGCTTCCGGGGCCAGGATCAGCTTCACCTTCGCGGTCGACGCGAACGACCGCCTGTGCTTCCTTCAGACCGAGGCGGTGGGTATATCCAGCCGCTACACCGTTGAGGCGTTGGACGATTCGTTCACGATCGATGCCCCGGACGACGCTCGCGCGATCGCGTCGCCGATAGCCTCACCAGTCGCCAGCGCCACAAGCGTTTTCTCGGCAACGCCGGAAGGAACTCCGTAGTTGTCATTCGAGCCCTTCGTTGCCTTCGCCACCAACGCGGCATCCACCAGGTGACCGGGCGATCGCTTCGACGTATGATTGCCGTTGGAGGTTATCTGTCACATGAAACATGATCGTCAAGCGCGCGCGCCCGGTCCGATGCCGATCCCGCCCTGGTCCCGCCGCCAGTGCGTTCAGCGGGCCGCGCTGGGGGGTGCCGCCATGGTCCTGGGCGCGATTCCCGTTCCCGGACGCGGCGCGGCGCCACCCCAAGTTCTGGCGGCATCGAGCGAGGCATTTACCGCGAAAGCGGTCTATATGAACCCGTTGATCTCGGTCACCAACGACGACTTCCTGTATCTCGTGAACATGGTCAATCAGACCGAGCTCAATGCGTTGGTGGTGGATGTCAAAGAGGTTGGCGTTTATGTCAACTCGTCGGTGGACCTCTTTCG
>JACCYK010000483.1 GCA_013696525.1 Chloroflexia bacterium | reverse complement strand
GAGGATGGTCTTGATTTGGAAGATGGTCAAACCCGGATGGTTGCTCAGGAGGCGGGCGACGAGGCCGGTGACGTGGGGGGTGGCGAATGAGTTGCCGGTCGCCGTGATCGTGCTGCCGTCGCGCCAGGCGACGTCGAGATCGATCCCCGGGGCGCCGAACTCGACCGGCGGCGCCGGGTTGTAGTAGAGGCGTTCGGGATCGCGCTCCTCGTGGGCGGCGACGGAGATGACCGCGGCATAGAGGGATGGGTAGCTTGGCCCTGGTAGGTTGCTGGCGGCGCAAATCAATGGCAGGTGCCGGAAGTAGGCCAAATCCGCCAGTTCGTGGAAGAGGCCGAAGAAGTTGGGGCGATCGGTGCTCAGGCTGAGGTTGCAGATGTGCATGCCGCGCGCGATCGCCCACCGCAGGCCGGCGGCGAAGACAAGGCCGCGTCCCGTCAAATCGTCACCCAGCACTCGCACGCTGTACAGCTCGCAGGCGGGGGCCAGCGACCGGATGATCCCGGCACAGGCGGTGCCGTGACCGTACAAGTCGCCATGGGGCGTCTCGTCGTAGACAAGCTCATCGGTGTCGCCGACGCTGATCGCGACGTAGCCCCGCACGCCGGCGACCGCCGGATGGCCGGCGTCGATCCCGCTGTCGATCACCGCGACCTTGACGCCGGCGCCGACGCTGCCTCCCCAGGCCCACTCCGGCGTCAGATCGTCGAGGCCGGGAATGGCGCGCGGGGTGGGCAGGTTGGCCCGGGCAAAGGCGTCGGACCAGGCCGGCCGGGAGCCGCCGGTGACGCTCATCGGGGCTCGGGCGGGAAGGCGCTGCCGGGGACATACGCCTCGATGCCGGCGCCGGGGGCGGGGTGGGCGGTGAGATAGCCGGCAAAGACCGCCAAGACGCCTTCGCAGGCGCGCCGCTCGGCGTCACCGTGGGCCGCGATCCGCGCCACCCGTTCGGCGAGCTGGCGCGCCCGTAGCGCCACCGGGTCGGCCGCCACCCTTGCGGCGATCGTCTCGACCTGTACCGTGAGTGCTTGTTGGGCGGCGGGCGGGAGGCCGCCGAGGGTGGCGAGGGCACGACCGACCAGGTCGGCGTGCAGGGTGGTCACGCGCCGTTGCTCGAGGGCCAGGGCACAGAGCGCGGCAACGTGGCCCAGCAGCTCCATGTCGTCCAGGCTGAAGGTCGGGGCGCCCTGGCGGTCCAGCAGCTCCAGGACACCCAAGACCGCGCCATCGGCGCCGGTGACGGGGACGGCTAGGATCGTCGTCGGCAGATACCCGATCTGTTCGGCGATCTCGCGGGCGTGCCGGGGATCGTGTTGGGCGTTGGCGATGGCCAGTGGCTGCCCCGAGACCGCGACCAAGCCGGCGATCCCATGGCCGAGGGGGACGGTCAGATCGGCCGCCCGGGACGCGGTTTCGCCGATCGCCACGTCGAACGTGAGGGCGTTGGCGATGGGATCGACCACCAACAGGGCTGCCGCGGGCGACGGGATCACCGCCGCCGCCATCCGCACGAGCCCATCCAGGAGGCGATCGGGGGGCGCCGTCGCCGCGACCGCCGTCGCCGCCATGGCGCCGGCCAGGGCCTGGCGGAGGGCGGCGACGAAGGCGAGATCGTTCTCGTCGCTGGTCGATGAACCCTGGCCCCCGGTCTCCATACGGTCCTTTCGCGGTCGGTGCGGGCGGCCGCCGGCCTGCCTACGGATAGAGCAGATAGAGGTCCAGATTGACTCGCCAATAGCCGCCTCGGGGGTCGAACAGGCTGCCGTCGATGGTAAAGGTGTAGCCGGTGCCGTCGGGCCGGAGATTGACCTCGAGCCCGGCGTTCCCCGGCCGGACGGCATAGCCGATGGCGCCGGGCGGGAGGACCGCGGTGAGGGTATAGGGACCGAACGGGACCGCCGGCCAGACGCGGGCGCCGGCATCGCCAAACGCCGAGTTGGCCAGGGTGAGCGGCGTGGCGAGGGCGGGGCCGGCGACGTTGACCGTGACCCCGGAGCCGAGCGGATCACCGATCACGCAGCCGGCGTTGGCCATCGACGGGCGGGCGGTGACGCCTGGCGGGCAGTGGTGGACCCAGAGACCGAGATCCACGACCCCGTAGACCGGCGCTTGCTCGGCCCGGGTGGTGACCACGGCGGCGACGTAGGCGGCCGGCCCGGGCCCGAGCGGCGTGATCGTGGCGGCCGTCTCAATCGTGGTCGCTTCGCCGGCGGCGAGGGTGAAGCCTGCGCCAAACTCCGGGCTGACCGCGATCGTGCCCGAGGTCGCCAGGAGGAGGGCGGGGTAGGCGCCGCCCGGCACCCGGCTGATGCCGCCGGGCCCAAGCACGCCTCGCCGCAGGCTCAGCTCGTGGAGGTTGGGGGCGGGCGTGAAGGGAGCGCCAACCGGCGTCAGCGGTGGGCCGGGCGTGGCCGAGATCGGCAGCAAGTCGAGGGTGTAGAAGGTCGCGGCAAAGCTGGATGAGAGGCGATCCTGGCGGGTGTCGAGGGGGACGAAGATTGCCTCGCCGGGATCGAGCCAGACGAGCTGGTCGCCGAGGACGCCTTCGGTGATGATGGTCGTGGCGCCACTGTCACCGAGCACGAAGCCGAGCTGGCGAAAGGTGGATGGTGGAGAGGTCGGCGGCGTCGCTTGGAGGGCGATCCACCACACGACCGGCTCGGCCGGCAACCAGGCCGAGCCCTGGGCGATCACCTGGGCCTGCCCGTCGCCCGGCGATTGGGCGGCCGCGCTGGTCAGGAGGCCGCCGATGCCCACCGTGAGGGTGAGGATCAGGGTCATAACCCGGCCGGCCGGGAACCACCGGCCGCGATCGCGTCCGCACACTCTCATCGGCTGAACCTTTACCCGTGACCGCGCAACGACGTCGCGGTGATGATACCCGAGTGGATGCCGGTTGAGGTGGCCGGCAACGGAGTGGGGCATCGCGACCCGTCCATTCCGGCGACAGGTTGCGTCTCGCCACGAAACGACCACGCGGACCCCGAAAGCACCGGGG
>JACCYK010000457.1 GCA_013696525.1 Chloroflexia bacterium | reverse complement strand
CGATGTGGACCGGGTTGGTTACTAGCCCATCCACCTTTGCCGCCGTGCCGACGATGACCCCATCGGCATGCCTGAGCATCGCCGGCCCGGTCTCCGCGGTCACACCGCTGCCGACGTACAGGGGCGTCCCGGGCACGGCGGCCCGGACGGCGGCGAGGTCGGCATCGGCGGCCGCCGCGCCGGTGGCGCGGCCGGTCACGATCAGCGCCGACGCCAGCCCGCGCTCGACCGCGTCTTCAGCAAGGTCCGAAAGCGGGCGCGGCGCGATCTGGACCGCGTGCTTCACGTCGATATCGGCCCAAACCGCGATGGCGGCATCCAGGCGGCGGATGAGTGCCTGCACCGCTTCGGCCCCTCCCTGAATGATGCCCTGATCAGTGAGGGCGGCCCCGATGTAGACATTCGCCCGGACAAACGAGCCGGCACTGGCCGCCGCGATGCTGACGGCGCTCAGCACATCGTTGCGAAGCACATTGACCCCATGCGGCAAACCGGACTCCGCCCGGGCGGCTAGCGCCAGGCGGGTCATGATGGCCACCACATGAGCGTCGACCCGGCCGGGCCCGAACGGGACGTCGCCAAAATTCTCCAGAATGACGGCATCGGCGCCGGCCTCGGCATAGGCCGCCGCATCGCGGCGAACCCGATCTTCGATGGCGGGTAGCGCCCGCGTCGATTCCCCCAACGGCGACCCCGGCAAGGCCGGGAGGTGGATGACGCCGACGACACGGTAGGCGCCCGAGCGGTGAGCAGGCATGTGCTAGCGTCCCGCCGCCGTCGAGAAGAGACCCGCCGCCAAGGCGCCGAGGGCAAAGAGCAGCACGCAGGCGGCGTAGAGGAAAAAGCCGTTGCCGGAACGCACCGTCTGCTGGTCTTTTCGCACGTAGCGGGAAAAGAGCAGCCAGATCACGAAGAGACCCCCGATCGCGGCCAGTCCAAACCAGACAACCGCTTGTGCGCCCACCGATGATTCCTATCCCCGCTATCCGCCTGAAGACCTACTTGCCGCCCACTGGCTCGATCCGGAGCTGCTCGCGGATTTCGACGATCCCCGGCACCCGGCTGGCGACCGCCTCCGCGTTCTCGACATCGTCAATCGAGGGGACGCTGCCCATGAGCACCACCAGACCATCCCGGACCGCGACCTCCACGCCGAGATCGGTCGTCAGCGCATCTTCGAGCAGCTCGCGCCGGACATCATCGGCGATATCGTCATCGTTGCGGGCGGTGGTGGTTGGCCCGGTCGCGTCGTCGTCCATGGAGGTTGCCCCGAAGCCGCCGACGACCGCGATCTCCTGGTCACCGGTGATGGGACGGACCACGGGGTCGGTCGGGGGAAAGAAGGTGACGCCTTCCTCGGCCGCGAGCTGGCCATCAGTGGTGCCGACGTCGTCGGTGAAATCCGGATCGAGTTCCAACTCCGGGTCAAGGACCGCCTCGGGGTTCGCGGCTGGATCAGCATACTGGTACTCCGCGGTCGGTTGGCTCGCATCGGCGAAGGCAAGCTCTGGACTCTCCATCGTCACTTCGAGTTGATCGTTGACGCCGATGCCGGCCGGCGCGGCGACGGCTTTCGCCACATCCAGGGCGGCCCGCCGATTCTCGTCGCTATCGACCTGGCCGGCCAGGGTGATGCCGTCCGCGGTCCTGGTCACCGCGACGTGGATACCAGCGTCGTCAAGCGTGTCACTGATCGTCGTAACGAGGTTCTGGTCGGTCATCTTGACGCACTCTCCCGCGGTGATGCGATCGCGACGGGCATGACGACTCGCCATGCGCATGGTATACCGATGATGCGGGAGGTTCATCCCGCTCATTGTTCCAGACCGAGCCCGGCACGAGCGGAAACCCGCGCCCGATCGGTCGCAAAGGAGTGGCCGTGGCCACCGGACGGCGTCCGGCAGTTGGAGCGGAGCATGGCAGGAACGGTGCCGGGGGCCGGGGCCGGTCGTTGCCGCGCGGCCGAACGATCCCGGAAGTCCACATCCCGGACCGGCATCGCTACACGATCGCGGAGTTGGAGCAGCACACCGCCGTGCCGGCACGGACCATCCGCTACTACATCTCGCAGGGGTTGATCGCGCCGGCGCATGGCCGCGGCCCCAGCGCCACCTATGATCGCGACCACCTCCTGCGCCTGCAAGCCATCGTCCGGCTGAAAGAGACCAACGCCCCGCTCGACGACATCAAGGCAACCCTGGCGGAGTTGAGCGACGCCGATATCGCGGCCATGCTCGAAATCGAGACCGCGCCGCCCGAGGACCGCTGGCGCCGGATCGAGCTCCACCCGGACATCGAGCTCCACGTCCGGGAGCGGGCCGGCAAGCGTCGAGATTACGATTTCGAGCGCCTGATCGACAAGTTGGTCCGGCTCACCAATCTCGAGCTGAATGATTACCGGGGCAGCCGATGAGTCACCAAACCGCGCCGGCCGCGGACGCGACAGCGGTCCGGGAGGCGCGCCGCCGCTGGGCATCCGGGGTCGCCGTCGTGCTGACCCAACAGGACGATGGCTGGCGGGGGGCAACGGTGTCCGCCTTCGCGGTCGTCTCGCTCGAACCGCCGACGCTACTTGTTTGTCTCGCTCGCGACGCCCGGATGTCCATGCAGGTGCCGGAATCCGGCGCCTTCACGGTCTCGATCCTCGACCGCGAGCACGAGTTTTTGGCGGAGCGGTTTGCCGGCCGGGCGCCCCTGGTTGATGCGCGACTGACCGGCGTTGACCATCTTCCGGCGCCAAGCGGGCTCCCTGTATTGTCAGGCACCCTGGCCTGGTTCGATTGCCAAGTGAGCGCCGTCCATGATGGCGGTGACCATGTCGTCGTCATCGGGCAGGTCAACCATGTCGGCGCCGGTGACGATACCGACGATCCGCTGCTCTACTACGAGGGCCGGTATCGGTCGCTCGGGTCGTGAGTCGCGCGCTAGGGCCAGACGATGAGGGGCCGGAGTCGGACGACACCCGTTCAGCCCGGCTCTGGGTGCCCGATCACCCGGACGGCAGCGGCTGGGCCGACGTTGATTGGGCCAGCGTTGCTCGTGGCAGCCGCTACCACTATCGACATGCCGCGGATGTAGCGGCCGCGCGCGCCGCCCAACCATCGCACTATCGGGTGGTGACCCGGCTCGAATCAGCCGCGCTGCGATCCCACGAGAACAGCTATTACGTGCCGCGCGACCGGTTGGCAGACTTCTTGGCTGAAATCGCGCTCGTGGGCGGGGCGGAGGTCATCTGGCATGTGGAGCCATGCGCCGATCCACCCGCGGAAAGCATGCCATCGTAGGGTCGCTTCGGTGCAGCGCCACGCGGTCGCCCACTGCCGAGAGTCAGAAAGGCCGGCCCGAACTTCCGGGCCGGTCTTCCCTTG
>JACCYK010000455.1 GCA_013696525.1 Chloroflexia bacterium | reverse complement strand
TCGATCGCTTTGCGATCGAGTCGTTTTTTAATTGTCCTCGCACGCGCCGTCGGCGAACCTTGCCAGCAGCGCCACGACGGGAAGCGGCCCAACGCCAGCGCTCGCACGGCGGAGGTCACCGAGCGGCGTAGCGATCCCAATACCCGGCGGCGGGCTCGATCTGCTCGACGACGTCGATCCAGAGCCCGGCCAGATCGTGAAAGCCAAACCGGCGCTGGCCAAATGGCTCGTCCGTCAGCGGATACTCGACGGTCAGGCCCTTGGCCGTGAAGTCGGCAAACGTGGCGGCGGCGTCCGCCACCTGCAGCTCAAAACAGAGGCCGGTCCCGGAAAATTCCTCCGGGCCGGGCGTGCCCGATGGATGGTCCGGGGTCATGAAGGCGATGGTGGCGGAGCCGTCGGTGGTGGTCAACCAGGTGAACCAGCTCGCGGCAAAGCCAACCTCGAAGCCGAGGTAGCGCACATAGAAGTCGCTGCAAGCGGCCATCTTGCTGGTCACGATGATTGGATACCGGTCGCTCAGGTGCATGGTAGGCGCTCCTCATGGGGCGCGGCAGCGATTCCGCCGCTCGCGTACAATAACAGACAGTTAGTCTGTATGCGGATCATTCTACAGACAGACAGTCCGTCTGTCAACTGGAGCGGATGATGAGCGGAATGCGCGCCACGCGGGCATCCCAGACCCGCGCCCGCCTCATCGCCGCCGGGCGCGCGCTGTTCGCCGAGCAGGGATTCGCGGCCGCCAGCACCGAGCAGATCTTGGTCCAGGCCGGCACGACCCGCGGCGGGCTGTATCACCACTTCACGGACAAGGCCGACCTGTTCGCCGCCGTCTGCGAAGAGCTCCACGCCGAAGCCGACCTGGCCATCACCGCGGCGGTTGCGGCGGCGGCGGGGCGCGGGGCGGATGCGTTCGCGACCCTGGCCGCCGGTTGCGATGCCTGGCTCGACCACATGTCCACCCACGAGGTGCGCCGCATCCTGGTCATCGAGGCGCCAACAGTGGTGGGCTGGGAGCGGTGGAACGCCCAAGATCACCGCCACGGCTTCGACCAGTTGCGGGCGGGCATTCGCGCTGCCCAGATCGAGGGTCGGCTGCCAGCCATTCCCACCGATGACCTCGCGATCCTCCTGAACGGCGCCATGAACTACGCCGTGATGATGGCCCGCGAACCGGACACCGCGGCTCAGCTGACGCGGACCAAAGTGGCCCTGCACGCGGTCTTGGCCGCGCTGCGGACCCAAGCCGAGTCGACACCGCTACCGGCGCCGCCGTCATGAAGCGACGAGACGGACTCCGGCGCGGCATGAATCCCAGCGCTAATTGGCCAGACCGCCGGTCCACCCCGTATCCTGCCCCACCATGAGCACCTTGCCTCGCCACGATCATCTGCGGGCCGACGCCCAGCGCAACCTCGATCTCATTCTTGCCGCCGCGGCCGAGATCTTCGCCGAGCAGGGCGGCGAGGCGAGCGTCGCCGCGGTCGCCGAACGAGCCGGCGTCGGCACGGCCACCATCTTTCGCCGCTTTCCGACCAAGGACGATCTGCTCGCCACGATCATTGAGCGGCGTTTCCAGCGGCTGGCCGAGGACACCCGGCGGGCGGCCGCGATCGCGGAGCCGGGCGAGGCGCTGCGCCAGGTGATGCTGATCTCCATCGCCAGCTATGTCGAGGACCGCCTCATCGCGGAGACTATTGGCACCCCGCTCTTTCACCGGACCGGGCTGCACGAGCTCTGGGCCGAAGTAACCTCGTACAAAGAGCGGGCGCTGCACCATGCCCAGGCGGACGGTCAGGTTCGGCCCGATGTGACGCTCGCCGACTTCTCGCTCCTCTTGGCGGCGATCGGGTTCGTTGGTCAGCGGCTCGACACCGACGCCCCGGACGCCTGGCGCCGCTGCCTTGACATTGTCCTTGACGGCCTCCGGCCCGAGGTGGCGCGACCGCTCTTCGGCGCCCCGGTCGCGCTCAGGCACCTGGCGGCCCTCCACGACAGCGACGAGGCCCACCGCTAGCCCCCCGTTCGCTGCCCAGGTCCGGTCCGCGCCTGACTGATTCCGGTAGACCCTCACCTAAAACGAACTAGAC
>JACCYK010000442.1 GCA_013696525.1 Chloroflexia bacterium | reverse complement strand
CCCTTGCTGGTCGTCGCGGTCTTCATCAAGTACGTCGCGGTGCTCGCCCTGCCGCTCGCCATCGTCGCCCTCTGGCGGCGGCAGCCAAGCGGCAGGCAACGCGCCGGGTGGATCGTGACTAGCGCCCTCCTCTCGCTCCTCGTTGCCGGCATCGCCCTGGCGCCCTTCTATGACCCGCGAGCGACCTGGAGCAGCTTGACCGCGCAAGGCGGGATCTTTCTCACCTCGCCCGCGGCCGTCGCGCTCTCCTACCTCCGCGACAGCCTCGGCGGCGCCAGCGCCACGACGCTGGTGACAACCGTGGGCACAAGCCTGATGGCGGTCTTCCTGCTGGTCCAGCTAGCGCTGCTCTGGTATCGACCCGACCGCTTTCCCCGCGCTCTCTTTGAGACGATGTTCGTCTTCCTTCTGATCGCCGCCTGGAATTTTCGCGTTTGGTATCTCATCTGGCTGGTGGCGCCGGCGGCCCTGCTGCCGATCGGATGGCCCGCCTGGCGCACGATCGCCTGGACCGCCGGCGGATTGGCCGGCTACGTCCTCTTCATCTGGGTTTGGCACTGGTGGGATGCCGATTTCCCGACCGTTCAGGCGATCGGCGTGCTGATCCTTACCGGGCCCGCCATCGTCGTCACCATCATCGAGCTGGTTCAGCTTCGCCGGTCCCGGCGAGGGGTGGTCAAGATGCCGATTGAAGCACGAACGCTTCGCGAAGGTACGCGCTGATCGTGCTGGCGGCAGCCTCGCCCGAGGCAATCACATCGGGAATGCCCACCCCCCGGTAGGCGTTCCCAGCCAGGGCCAGCCCCGAATGTTGATTCACCGCCGCTTCGATCCGAGCCAGGCGGTCAAGGTGCCCAAGCACGTATTGCGGCATCCCCCACGGCCACCGATGGACCGTGCTGAAGATAGGCTCGCCACTCACGCCCAGCGTCGCCGCGACCTCGGCCCGGGCGTGCCCGGCCAGCTCTGCATCGGAGCCACTCAGTATTTCCTGCTGCCCAGCGCGACCGAGGAAGACGCGCAGGAGCACAAGGTCCGCCGGGGCACGACCCGGCCACTTCTCGGAGACAAAGGTCGCCGCCAGCGCCGGCCGGCCTTCGATCCGGGGAATAATATAGCCATGCCCATCGAGCGGATGGGTCACCTGACCACGGCGAAAAACCAGGTGGACGACGGCCGTCGAGACGTGCGGGATGCCCCGCAGCTCGCTTGCCAGAACCGGGTCGAGCGCGGTGACGAGCCGGCCCGCGGCGAACGCCGGGGCGGCAAGCACGATCGCATCCGCGACGAGCCGCTCCCCGTCCGCGAGCTCAATCACGTACAGCGACCGCTTGCCTCTATCGTGATGACGAATCGGGGACGCCGTGGCGTTGGTCCGGATGTCGACCCCGGCCGTGACCAAACGGGTCGACAGCGCGTTCACCAGTTCGGCAAGCCCGCCGGCGGGCGCGAGGAACGCGGGCTTGGCCGGGACATCGCCGGGAGCGGCGACTGGCTTCGACGCCAGAACCCCGCGGATCAGACTGCCGTGGGTAAGCTCGGCCGCTCGCAACTGAGGAAACGTGGCGGCAAGGCTGAGCTGGTCGCCATCCCCGGCATAGATCCCGGCCATCAGCGGTTCGACCAGCCGGTCGTAGGCGTCACCGCCGAGCCGCCGCCGGACAAACGAGGCCAAGGACTCGTCATCGCCGCCGGCGCGGGCCGGCAGGACGAGGTCGCCGGCGAAGCGAAGCATACCCGCCGGTGACAAGAGACCGCTGGTCAGCACCGGCCACGGTCGCGACGGCACCAACCCGCTCAGACCCTCCGGCAACGGATGGAGCCGGCCGTGTCGGAGCACGAAGGCGCGATGGCGTCGCGGCGTCGGGTGCTGAAGCCGATCGCCAAGCCCAAGCTCGGTCGCCAAGCCGATCCCCCGCGGCTTGGCGGAAAGAAACGAATCCGGGCCGGCCTCAACCACAAGCTCGTCGAACCGTTCGGTCAGCAGTTTGCCGCCGAGCCGGCCGTCACGCTCAATCAGGGTGATCCGAACACCGGGGCTCGCTTGGACGAGCCGATGCGCCGCCGCCAGGCCCGCGATGCCGCCGCCGATGACGACGACATGGGCAAATGCTGGCGCATTGAGCGCGGAGCGGCTGTCGGGGTTGTCGCGAACGGTCGCGGTCATCGATCATCCAACGTGCGCCCCGCGCTCGGCTCGCGCCGGTTCGGGGAGTGAGGATAGGCACATCGACAGCGAACCGATGGGTTGACGCATCGTCACTCCCATCGCCAGCAACGTTCAGGAGGGAAGTATGGCCGATCACATCCTACCGCGCGGGCCCGTCATGATC
>JACCYK010000438.1 GCA_013696525.1 Chloroflexia bacterium | reverse complement strand
ACCCAACATTCATGGAGTAGGTATCCATCAGCCACGCCATGACTTGGGGGTTGGTGTTGACATCGGGCGCGGGAATGTCCTTGTTCGGCCCGATCATGATCGAGATCTCGGCCGTGTACCGGCGCGTCAGGTTTTGCAGCTCGTTTTGCGACATCAGTTTAGGATTGACTTGCACCCCGCCCTTGGCGCCGCCGAACGGAAGCCCGACGACCGCGCACTTCCACGTCATCCACATCGCCAGCGCTTTGACTTCGGAGATATGGACGCTCTGATGAAAACGAATTCCGCCCTTGGTCGGCCCCGGGCCGTCATTGTGCTGCACCCGGTGACCGGTGAACACCTGCACTGAGCCGTCATCCATCTCAACCGGGAAGTTAACGGTCAGCTCGCGTTCGCAGACGGCGAGGATCCGCCGCAAATCGTCGTTCAGATCGAGCACGTCGGCGGCGATCTGGAACTGCTCGACCGCGATGTCGAACAGGTCTCGTTCCGGGGCACTTGCCGCGACAACCTCGTCCGTCCGTACCGCTACCACCATTGTCTCGATCTCCCCGTCTCCGTCGAGCTCGTCATCGAGCCCGAGCGCTCATCGACGTCTTGACTCACGTCTCGTTGTCCAATGCTGCCGCCAAGAGCTGGCGGACCCGATCCGGACTGGCGCGGCCGCCGGTCCGCTTGATCGTTTCGCCAATCAGTCTTCCCATCGCGGCCCGCTTGCCGCCGCGATAATCCGCGACCGCGGCGGGGAACGCGGCAAGCGTAGCGGCCACCGCCTCCTCGATGACCCCATCGTCATTGAGCGCCAGCAGGTTCAGGCGCGCGGCGGCGGCGCGTGGCGACTCCCCCTCGCCGATCACCGGTAGCAATTCCTTGGCCGCCCGCGCCGTCAGCTCGCCGCCGGCGAGGCAAGCCAGGAGCTCACGAAGCTGGTCCGCGTTCAGTGGCAGCTGGCTCGGCGGCAACCCGCGTTGCTTCTGCAGGCCAATGACGTCATTCACGATCCAGTTCGCCGCGATCCGCGCCTGGTCGGGCGCCATCCCCGCGATCACCAGCTCGAAGGTGTCCGCGACGTCACGCTCCGCGGTCAACACACTGATGTCCGCCTCGTTCAGCTCGTACTGGTCCCCGAACCGCGCCCGGCGCGCATTCGGCAGCTCCGGCAGCCGTTCGCGGACCGCGATCAACAGCGCGGCGTTCATCTCCAGGGGTGGCAGATCGGGCTCCGGGAAGTACCGGTAATCATGGGCCTGCTCTTTGGTTCGTTGCGACAGCGTGACCCCGCGTTCCTCGTCCCAGCCGCGAGTCTCCTGCTCGATCTGACCACTGGCGGCGAGGACCGCGTGTTGCCGCACTTGCTCAAAGCGAAGCGCCCGCTCCACTGCCCGGAACGAGTTCATATTCTTGATTTCGACCTTGGCCCCAAGTGGGTCGCCGAGCCGCCGGACCGAGACATTCGCATCGCAGCGGAAGGCGCCCTCCTCCATGTTCCCGGTCGAGACCCCGATGTATCGCAATATCTGCCGGAGCGCGACGAGGTACTCGCGCGCTTCCTCGGGGGACCGGAGATCGGGCTCGCCCACGATCTCCATCAGCGGCACTCCGGAGCGGTTGAGATCGACCAGGCTGATCGAGGCTCCCGCCTCATCAACGCGATGCACCAGGCGCCCGGTGTCTTCCTCGATGTGAACCCGGGTGATCCCCGCCTGCCGGGTCATCCCGCCGGCAACGTAGGCCAGCGTCCCGGCCGCGCACAGCGGCAAGTCGTACTGGGAAATTTGATACCCCTTCGGCAGATCGGGATAGACGTAATTCTTGCGATCCAGCTTCGAGAACGCCGGGATCTCGCAACCGAGCGCGAGCCCCGTCAACAAGGTGAACTCGATCGCCGCCCGGTTCAGGACCGGGAGCGCCCCCGGCAGACCGGCACAGACGGGGCAGACATGCGTGTTCGGCCGGGCGTCAGCATAGCGGGCTGAACAGCCACAATACATTTTGGAACGAGTCAGGAGCTGGGCGTGGACCTCCAGCCCAATCACGGTCTCGAATCCCGGGTCGCTGGTGTGAGTCACTCCACTCCGCCTCAAATCGAGCGCCCGGGCGATGCCGCGAGGCTTCCTGATCGCTCAATCCTACCACGCGGCGGGCACCCTCCAAGAAGGTTTTTGGTGCCGGGCAACGGTGCCGTACCCGACCGCTGGCGAACAGCGGTTGGAGAGCCCTATGGTAAACTTCGTGGGTGTTTTCAGCGCGGCGGTCACGGCCCTGGCGGCCGTCGTCCGTGCCGCGTTTGGCCACCACCATCGATCGCGTAGCGCAATCCGCGCCGGCTGGCACATTGGCTCTTCGACGACCGAGAGGCGAGCAACTGAGCATGGTCAATACCATCCGGCCGGCGACTGAGCAGAAGATGGTCACCGGCACCATCAACGGCGAGGCGGTGACCGTCCCCGCCGGCACCTTCATCCTCGAAGCGGCGCGGATGAACGGGATCGAAGTGCCGAACCTGTGCTATCAACCATTGCTCCGGCCCTGGGGCTCCTGC
>JACCYK010000437.1 GCA_013696525.1 Chloroflexia bacterium | reverse complement strand
TTTGGTTTCCCGCCCGATCGCCGTTTCGGCCTCGCCGGGTGTCTTTAGCGCCCGGCGTCGCGAAATCGGCGATCGCCGTCCCTCATCGTCTTCAGATCGTCTTATCGACCCGCGCTTTCGCGTCGGCGGCGGCGTGGTCGACCTTGGTCCGGGCGTCGTCGATGCCGTCGTGCGCCGCGTGCTCAATGGTGTCGGCGGCATGGCGGAGGTCGGCGGCGGCGGTGTCGGCATCCTGCCCCAGCCGGCTCAGGTGCCCTGACGTTTCCCGTTGCACGTCGTCAATCCGAGTGTGGGCATCGTGGGCGGCACGTTCGGCGTCTTGATGCAGACCGGCGAGCCGGCCGGGCGCCTCGCCGGGGGGGTGATCCTGCATGCGCGCCTGGCGATCATCGACGGCCCGGTCCAAATGGCCGGCCACCTCGCCGGCCTCGTGTTGCAACCCGTCGATTCCCTCGGTGACGGCTTCCTGCACGTCGTCCAAGCCGTCTTTCACCTTATCAAAGAATGACATCGGAATCCTCCTTGACGATGTTCAGTGCCGGGCCGAGATAACGTGCTTGGCATTGTAGCAGCGTAGCCAGGACAACGGAAAGGATTGCCGGCTCGGAATCGGCCACGGGGCGGCGATGCCGGTGTTGGCGGACGACCCCGGCATCGACTACGGTATCCGTCGTAGTGGTTCGCGGACCGCCAAGAAGGGGAGTGCAATGGTTGAGCCGATGCCGGAGCCGCCAGTGGCGGCGGTTCGCCCTCATCGGTGGGATCTCGCCGGTAACCGGTGGGATGATCCCTACGCCTGGTTGGAAGACCCGTCTGACCCGGAGGTCATCGCCTACCTCGAAGCCGAGAATGCCTACCGCGAGGCGGTCTTGGCCCCGACCAAGCCGCTGCAAGAGACGCTCTACCAGGAAATGCTGGGCAGGATCAAGCAGACGGACACCACGGTGCCGGCCCGCCACGGCGATTGGTTTTACTACACCCGGACCGAAACGGGCCTGCAGTACAAGATCCTGGCCCGGAAGCGGAGCAGCCTCGAAGCGGACGAAGAGATCCTGCTCGATCTCAACGCGATGGCCGGACAGAGTGGTTTCATCCGGCTCGATACTTGGGAGCCGAGCCCGGATCATCACTGGCTCGCCTATCGCCTCAACGAATCGGGCGGCCTCGAGGGCACCGTCCACATCAAAGACCTCACCTCGGGTGACAGCCTGCCGGAGCGGTTGTCACCCGTGGGCTGGAACCTGGCCTGGTCGAACGACAGCGCGGCGCTCTACTACGCGCGCCAAGATGCGGCGCTGCGCCCCTTTGAGCTGTACCGGCATCGGATTGGGGACGATCCCGCCGCTGACGTCCTGCTATACCGCGAGGAAGACGAAATCTTTCGTCTCGAGCTGGCGAAGGCGAACGATCGCTCCTACATCTTCCTGACCAGCGCCAGCATGGACAGCTCCGAGGTGCGCTACCTCCCGGCGGACGGCCCGACGGCTGAGTTGCGCCTGTTCGCCCCGCGCCGCCCGGACATCCTGTACTTTCTCGATCATGTCGATGACGAGTTCTTGGTGTTGACCAATGAGCGGGCCCGGAATTTCAAGCTCCTGGCCGTGCCAGTCGCCGAGCCGGGGGCGGCGCCTCGGGAGTTGATCCCGCACCGGGCTGACGTCCTCCTCCAGGAGTTGGCGGTGTTCGCCTCGCGGATCGCGATCTTCGGCCGGGAGGCGGGGTTTAGCCGGCTCTTCCTCCTCGATCGGCGGACCCTTGATCTCCGGCGGGTGCCATTCGACGAGGAGGTCCATACCGTTCACGCCGGGGAGAATCCGGAGTACGACGCCGGCGCGGTCCGCGTCATCTACTCCTCGCTCGTCACCCCATCGTCCGTGTATGACGTTGACCTAGCGACCGGAGAGCGAACGTTGCTGAAACGGGATGAGATCCCCAGTGGGCACGATGCCGAGCGGTACGTCACGGAACGCCAATTCGCGACGGCGGCCGACGGGACGTCGATCCCGATCTCACTTGTGCGCCGACGGGACGCGCCAGCCGGACCGGGGCCGCTCCTGCTCTATGGGTATGGCTCGTACGGCTACAGCATCGAGCCGTGGTTCAGCCCGAGCCGTTTCTCGTTGCTGGACCGGGGCGTTACCTTTGCCATCGCCCACATTCGTGGCGGGCAGGAGCTGGGGCGGCACTGGTATCAGTACGGCAAGCTGCTGCACAAGATGAACACGTTCACCGACTTCATCGCCTGTGCCGATCATCTGGTCGCCGCCGGCCGTACCACGCCGCAGCAGCTCATCATCATGGGTGGCAGTGCCGGCGGCCTGCTGATGGGCGCGGTGACCAACCTGCGGCCGGACCTTGCCCGTGCCGTGGTGGCCGAAGTGCCGTTCGTCGACGTGATGCGGGTGATGCTCGACCCATCGCTGCCGCTGACGGCGGGGGAGTTCGTCGAGTGGGGCGACCCGCGCGATCCGGCCGCCTTCGACTACATGCGCGACTACTCGCCATACGACAACGTCGCGCGGACGGCGTACCCGGAAATGCTGATCACCGGCGGCATCGAAGACGACCAAGTGCAGTACTGGCAACCCGCGAAATGGATCGCCAAGCTCCGCACCCGATCGACTAGCGGCCAGCCGCTGTTCCTTCGCGTCAACATGGGCGCCGGTCACTCCGGCGCCTCGGGCCGATACGACAATCTGCGCGAGCGCGCCCACGATTACGCGTTCATGCTCCGCGCCTGGGGGGCGGAGTCGTAAGTCGTAAGTCGTGAGTCGTGAGTTAGGCGAGGCTGCGAATGAAGCCGCGGATGATGCGGCTTACCTCTTCAGATGCGGCAAGAAGTTCGTCGAAGTTCTGGGCGGTCGAAAACCCAAGGCGGTGCCCGACCTCTAATAGTGTCTGCACTTCACAACACGAGCCGTGGGCAATCGAGAGATGGAGCCGAAGCTCCGCGCTACCGCTGCGCCCCGAACCTGCGGAGATTTTGGCCGGCACGGAAACGGCAGCGCGTCGCACCTGGGCCGTGAGGCCAAACCGCTCCTCGGCCGGCCACGAGCGCGTCTCCCGATAGATTTCTTCGACCTGCGTCATGGACTTCTGCCAAGCCACAAGTTCCCGAAACGACGCTTCGCGCCTCACCACCGCTTCCTCTTCAACTTATAAGGCGCAAGGGCATTGGCATCCGTTTGCTTCTCACTGCAATCCTAGCGACTCGGCGTCTGCCGGCCCCACTCACGACTCACGACTCACGACTCAGCGTGGCACCTTCGTGCCGGTTGTCGGCACCAAATGGAACGAACCGGGGCGTGTTGTGTAGGGC
>JACCYK010000432.1 GCA_013696525.1 Chloroflexia bacterium | reverse complement strand
CGCTTGTCCACCAAACCGGGGTAACTCCAGACGACGCTGCGTCGTTGGAACCTCTAGAGAGTGTCCTCGCTCAAGTCAGTCAGCGCGAAACGGATCGTTTGATCGCCGTGATCGAACGATTGTTGGCAGCATCGACTTCTATTCAGGTCGATCTCCCGACATACCGTGCGGCCCTGCGGTATCGGTCCCGATATGGACTCTCCGAGCAGGACGCGATTATCTATTCCGCCGCCATCAGCCATTTGAGTCAGAATCAAAGCACGGGACCACACTATTTCATCAGCCGGGATAACGACTTCGATGACCCCGGAGTTGCCGCTGAACTGGGCCGCTTCGACTGCAGCTTTGTCAGAAGCTTCAACGAAGGAGCACTTCGACTAGATCAGCGACCGGGGCTGTGAGTCGACTTGTTTCAGCAACACGACATCAACTTCAGGGGTTCGCAAATCCTGTCCTAAAATGACGGTGGCGTGATCGCGGCGATGACGATGGCCGGGACGGAGCCGCGGTTCATGGCGCGGTGGGGGACGGAGCTGTCGAAGGTGATCGCGTCGCCGGCGGCTAACTCCCACGTCTGGCTGTCGATCCACATCTGCATCTCGCCCTGGATGACGACCATCTGCTCTTCGCCGGCGTGAGTGAAGGGTTCCAGGGGGCCTTCCTCGCCGGGGCCGAACTCGACCCAGACCAGCTCGATCCGATGTTGCAGGTCTGGCGAGAGCAACTGGTAGGTCAGCGACGGCGTCAGCCCCAGCCGTTTGCGCTCGCCGGCCCGGACCACATCCACTGATTTTGCCGCCGGGGCCGCTCGCCCATCAGTGACCGCCGTGAGAGAAGCATCGCTCTTGGCGTCCGCCTGGAAGAAGGTGCCGATCGGCACCGCGAGGGCGCGGGCGATGGCCCAGAGCACTTCCAGCGAGGGGGCGGTGAGCCCGCGCTCGACCTGGCTGATCAGGCTGGGTGAGACATCGCACCGTCGCGCCAGGGCGACCGTGCTCAGGCCCAGGCCGCGCCGGAGGGCGCGGATTTCGCTGCCAAGGGCACGGAGCCGTGCCGTCCGTGTCCCGTCGGCCACCGGGGCCGGGGAGGCGGTGAGCGATTGGTCTGGCAGAAGCTTGCTGTTAGCCATACTGATGATCCGCCGGTCGATTGACAACACCAGTGTCGTTTCATATAGTGCGGCTGTTCGTTTATGGTAGTTGACCGGTGCCGCGTGGACAAGTGCGGCCTCGGACCTCTGACGCTCCCGCGCCGCGGCGAATCATGGCACCGGTAGGCAAACTGGAGGAGGAGAAGATGGTGGATCGGATGCAGTTGACGCGCCGCGTGATGATGGCAGCAGGCATTGGCGCCGGCACGATGACCGTGACGCCGCACTGGTTGACCGGGCCGGCCGCCGCCCAGGATGTCGCGACGCCGTGCGCCGGTCAAACCGGGGGCCGACTGACCGTCGGCCAGATCCAGGATCTGACGTCGTTCGACCCGTTCATGCTGCTCTTCGTCAACTACGTGATCCAACACCAACTCTTCGACCGGCTGCTGACGATGGATCACGAGCTCGTCGTCAGTCCCAGCTTGGCCGAAGGGTGGGACATCGCCGAGGATGGGCGGAGCATCGCCTTCCACCTCCGGCCGGGGGTGACGTTCCACAACGGCCGCCCGTTGGAGGCGACGGACATCGTCGCCAACATCGAACGCGCCCAGAACGAGGAGACCGGCGGCAATATCTTCGCCAAGGTGCAAACCATCGCCATGGCGGAAGCGACGGACCCCTCCCGGGTCGTCGTCACCTTCACCGAGCCGACCCCGAACATGTTCGACATCTTCGACTCGCTCAGCATCATCGCCCCCGAGTCGTTCGACGATGTGCAGCGGGCGCCGATTGGGACCGGGCCGTTCCGGTTCCAGGAATGGATTCCGGGCGAGCAGGTCGTCATGGTCCGCAACGAGGACTATTGGCGGGAAGGCTTGCCCTACCTGGACGAGATCGTGGTGACGCCGTACGCCGATGGCGAGACGTTGACCCTGGCCCTTGAATCGGGCCAGATCGATGTCGGCATCTCGTTGCCGTATACCAACGCCCAGCGTCTGGAGGAAAGCGCCGAGGTCGTCGTCGAGCGCGGCCAGGAAGGGGCGCTGCTCTACGTGCTGGTGATCAACCCGCCCGACGCCAGCCAGCCGGAGACCCCGCTCAGCAACAACCTGGTGCGCCAGGCGATCAATTACGCGCTCAACCGGCAGGTGATCGTCGATCAGGCGTTGTTCGGGGTCGGTCAAGCGTCGGTGGTCGCCTTCCCGGAGTTCTCGTTGGCCTACTTCCCGGAGATGACCGACCAATACGCCTTCGATCTCGACCGGGCGCGTGAGCTGCTGGCCGAGGCCGGGTATGCCGATGGGTTCGAGATGGAGATCCTGGCCCCGACCTCGTTCCCCGAGCTGTCGAGCATGGGCCAGCTCCTCGCCGCCGACCTGGCTCAGATCGGGATCAACGCCACGATCACGCCGATGGAGTCCGCGGTCTGGACGCCGCGGTTGCTGGCCGGCGACTACCAGGCGACCTTCACCTTCATCGGCCGCAGCCACAAGGACCCGCTCGGTCTCTTCGACAACAGCCCGTTCCGGGTTAGCAACAGCCCGGTCTGGCCGGAGGAAGATTTCCCCGAGGGCTATGCCGAGGCGATCCTGGCGGCCGGCACCTCGGTCGACCCGGAGGAGCGGGCCGAGAGCTTCCGGACCCTCAACGAGATCATGCTCGAGCAGAGCGCGCAGATCCCGATCTCCTGGAAGTACACGCTCTTTGGCTGGGGCAACGACGTCCACGGCGTCGACTGGAGCCCGGACGACGAGATCAAACTGGCGGCGGCCTGGATCGGCGAATGCTAGGCCAGATGCCCCTGCCGGGTCGGGGGCTCGGGTAGGACGCGGTAGACCACGATGCAGCGGTATATTGGCCGCCGGCTGTTGCAGGCGATCCCGACGGTCCTGCTGGCGACTGTCGTCGTCTTCCTGATGATCTACCTGATCCCCGGGGACCCGGCCTCGACGATCCTGGGGCCGAACGCCTTCCCGGATCAGATCGTGGCGATGAAGCGGGAGATGGGGCTGGATCAGCCCCTCCCCGTTCAATATCTGATTTGGTTGGGCCGGGTGGTGCGCGGCGACCTCGGGGAGTCGTTCATCAACGGCTTCCCCGTGGCCGAGTTGCTGCTGCGGCGGCTCACCGCCAC
>JACCYK010000425.1 GCA_013696525.1 Chloroflexia bacterium | reverse complement strand
CCTTACCAGTGGCGGTCCAGCCGGGGCGCCACGCTCGCCGCGGCTCCCACGCTCGCCGGCGTGCCGGTGGTCGCGGGCGCGATGTTGATGTTGCCGCGGAAGAGATTCGTTGGGTCGTACTTGCGCTTGATCTGCCGCAAGCGGTCGTAGTTCCCCCCGTACCCGGCGTGAGCCAGGGCATCGTTATCTTCGCCCAGGCCGGCGAAGTTGAGGTAGACGCCGCCGCCCGAGCGATCGCGCAACGCGGACCAGGCGTTTCGGGTCCAGGCGATCGCGCCCTCACTCAGCGCCGGGTCATCCCAGCTCGCGTCCAGGCTCAGGTTGTACCGCGCCCGGCGGTTGCCGTAGGCGGTCGCCTCCTCCGGCACCCGGCCGATCGCCCCGCCCAGATGGCGGAGGATGACCAGGGTTTGCGGCGTCGGCCGGATGGCCGCTTGGGCGATGATGGCGTCGATCAAGTCGCCGTCGAGCTGGTCCAGGTAGAGCGATTTCCAGTAGTACAGGGCACCGTCCGGGAAGAGCGGATCGGGCGCTTTCTGCGACTCGACATAGTCCTGGGGGCCGCTCAAGTCGAGAAGCGGGCGCCCAGCTCGCGCAACGCTTGCACGGCGCGCTCGCCCTCCTCGACCGGCCCGGCGTAGACGGTGTTGGTCATCACCACCGGCAGGTCCCGCCACTCCGGCGGGAAGTCCGGCGACGGCGGCATCCGCCAGAGCGCCGCCTCGCTGGTGACCTCGTCCGGCGCCTGCCGGGTAAAGGCTTCCCAGCCCCGCAGCACCGCCGCCGCCTCCGCGACGGGATGGATCACCATTGAGGTGAAGACCTTGGGGCCGAGCTGGTGCAACTGGAACTCGAACCAGGTGACGATGCCAAAATTGCCGCCGCCGCCCCGGATCGCCCAGTAGAGATCGGGATGCTCCGTGATGCTGGCCCGCACCACCTCGCCATTGGCGGTGACGACCTCGGCCGACAGCAGGTTGTCGCAGGCCAGCCCCCACTTCCGGTGGAGCAGGCCCATGCCGCCGGCCAGCGTGTAGCCGGCGATGCCGGTGGTCGACACCTCGCCGCCGGGGGTGACGAGCCCGTACCGCTGCGTCTCGACGTCCAGCTCGCCCCAGCGGACACCGGGCTGGGCGCTGGCCGTGCGCTTGCTCGGGTTGACCTGAATGCCCTTCATCAGCGAGAGGTCGGTCACCAGGCCGCCGTCGCGGACCGCGTTGCCGGCCACGTTGTGGCCGTTGCCGCGGACCGCGATGCCCACGTTCTGTTGCCGGGCGAAATTGACGGCGGCGACGACATCGGCGGTGCCGGTGCAGCGCGCGATCAGGTCCGGGTACTTGTCGATCATGCCGTTCCAGACGGCGCGGGCGCCGTCGTACTCGGGGTCATCGGGTCGGATGACCTGACCCCGGATGGAGGCCGCGAAGTCCGCTATCGCCACCTCGTCGAGCACGCTGAAGGTTGAAATCGCTGTTGCAATGGTCATGGTCGCTCTCCACTGTCCTGGTTCATGCCAGGCCTGTCTCACGTCAGTCAGGGACCCTCGCCCCCGTCCTAATCTCGTCTGGCCGGGCCTCGGTGCCGCCTCCTCTCTTCGCGGCGGGGAGGGCGGCGCGGTCAACGCCGCCCGCGATCGCGCCGTGGCTCATGGCTGGAACGCCGACGCGGGGACAAACAGTTGAATGCGGTTGTTCCCGGTATCGACGACGTACAGCACCCCCCCGCCGGTCACCGTCACCCCGACCGGGTTGTCGAATCGGCCCAGGCCGGTGCCCGCGCTGCCGATGACGAGCTGGCGCTTGCCGGCCGCCGTGAACCGCGCGAGGCGGTCGTTTCGCGTGTCCACGACCACGACGTCGCCCTTTGGGTCGATGGTGATCCCAGCCGGCTCGCTGAGCTCGCCCCGGCCGAAGGACCGGATGAACTTCCCGTCGGGGGTGAAGACCTGCACCCGGTTGTTGCCGGTATCGGCGACGTAGATATTGCGCTCGGCGTCGAGGGCCACGGCGCCGGGCGACTCGAACTCGCCCTCACCGGAGCCACGCCGCCCAAATTGCTGGACAAAGAAGCCGGTGGCGGAGAAACGCTGGATGCGGTGGTTGCCGGTATCGGCGACGACGACGCTGTTGCCGACATGATCGATGCCGCGAGGCCGGTTGAACTGCCCGGCGCCGCTGCCGAAACTGCCCCAGCTCCGGAGAAAGCCGCCGAAATCGTTGAACAACTGAATCCGGTGGTTGTTGAAATCGGCGACGTAGGGGTCGTTGTTGCTGGCGAGCGCGAGGTCGAATGGATTGTCGAGCTCCCCCTCGCCGCTCCCGAACTGACCGAACTTCCGGATGAATTCGCCGTTCCGGTCGAACAACTGCAGGCGATGACCAAGGGTGTCCGCGACCCAGACCCGGCCGCCGCCGTCGATCGCGACCCCGTGCGGATTGTTGAGCTGGCCATCCTCGCCACCGGGCTCACCAAACGCCCGCACACAGAACCCGCTCACGCACGCGGCGCCCTCATCGCACTCGAAGCCGCACTCGTCACAGTTGTTGCGGTCAGTGTTGAGGTCGCGACAGGTACCCTGGCAGGCTTTGAAGCCCTTCTTACAGGCGCATTTGCCGCGCTTGCAGGCGGCGCCCTGGCAGCACCGCTTCTTCTTGTCGCACTTGGCTCCCGCTTTCTTGCACGCCGCGCCGGCGTCGTCAGTCCCGCTGGTCAGCAGGGCGGCGCCCAGGGCGGTACCGCCGAGGAGCTTGGCCACCCATCGTCGTGACCGGGCTTGTCGTAAGAGGTCGTTGATCGCCAAATGGGTGTGCTTGGTGGTCATCGCGTGGGGGTCCTCTCTGTCATAAGGGCCAGCGGCGAAGTCGTCTCCGGCCGCGCCTCGAGCCGGAACAGTCGTGTCAACCAGGACGGCGCCGCGGTCGATCGCTCCGCGGTTTTCGCGGCGGCGATGGCATCCTGTCGTGTCCAACGCCGGCGATCGCCGGGAGGCCGGCGTGGTCCGCGGGTGTCGTGTCCAGACTCGGATGGAAGCTGTTTCACGAAGTCCGCCCAGGCCAGGTAGTACAAGAGGCTGTTGTTCATGGCGGTAGTTGTCCTTTCTGGTGGCGGGCCCGGCGGCGGGCTGCCGCCCACTGCCGTCCCCGCCGCGATCAAGCCGCGACTACTCGGCGGCTTTCCGGCTCAGGGTGAACCGCTGGATCCGGGCGTTGCTGACATCGGCGACGCTGATTGCGCCGCGGCCGTCCACGGCCACGCCGGCCGGGTTCGAGAACTGGCCGAGGTCGACGCCCACGCGGCCGAGGGCGAGCGTGAACTTGCCCGTGGCGGTGAATTGCTGGACGCGGTTGTTCCGGGAGTCCACGACCAGGACGTTGTTGTCCCGGTCGACCGCGATCCCGAAC
>JACCYK010000413.1 GCA_013696525.1 Chloroflexia bacterium | reverse complement strand
GCTCAGCGCGGACTTTCCGTCCAGCGACACTGCTGGTGTTTCTCCGTGGCGGGGGCGATTGGATGCTGGGCCGATCGACCCCGCCACGGAGGACGCACTGCCGTCTACGCGACCGGCGTGCCCATCGGCGGCAACGCGTCGTATTCGGCTTCGACCGCGGCCATCGCCTCGTCGAGCGCGGCCTGAGCATCGTCCGTATCGCCGGCCAGGTAGGCCCAGTAGTATGGCCCCGCCACGTTGAACTGGGTGACCGCCAGGCGCGTCGGCGCGATCGCCGATGCGTTGCTCAGCCCTTCGTAGATGTCGAAGGCCCAGTCAGTCAGCCACTCCGGCCGATTGGCTTCGTACTCATCCCACGTCGTGGTGTAGACCGGAAGCTGGCCAACGGCGGTCTCTTCCGGCGGAGCACCGGTGACTGAATGCTCCCAGACCCGCTGGTCATGCGTCAGCGCATCCAGGTACTGCGCGGCCTGCTCCTTGTCTTCGCCAAAGCTGAGGAGCACGGCGCCGGTCGTCCAGAACACCGTGCCGCCGTCCCCACCCTCGACCATTGGCAACGCGCTGAGTTGCAGTTGGGACGGATCAGGCCAGGCGCCGGCAAAGCGCAAATGCGCATTCTGGTACTTGATGTAGTACGCCACCGCTTGTGAGGCAAACGCCTGCTCGTCCGGCGTCTGGTTGACGCCGCCATCAGTTTGTCCGGGATTCAAGACATCCGGATTCGCCAGCGGCATCATCCGCTTCATGATCTCGAGGGCCTGGACCGCCGGCTCGCTGTTCCACTGGAAGAGGCCGGTATCCGGGTCATAGACATCGGTGCTGATGCTGTGCGTGATCGGAATCAACGATCGCCACGCGTTGCGGTCGAAGGTAAGGCCAAAGGGAGCGACGCCGCTATCTTGCACTGCCTGGGCGTTAGCAATGAACTCGTCCCAGGTGGTCGGTGCCACCGCGGGATCGAGCCCAGCCGCCTCCACCAGTGATGCGTTCCAACCTTGGACAATGACATCGAGCAGGAACGGCCAAACATAGAAGCCGCCGTCATAGCTGCCCTCTTCTCGAATCGCCGGGATCATCGACTCCAGCAAGCCTTCGGGCAGGAACGAGTCCCACGGTTCGATCACACCCGAGTTTGCGAGCTGAATCATTTCGAGGAACGGCGTCACCCCGATGTACATGTCCCAGGTGCTCATCTCATCGCGCGCCTCGGCGACGAAGCGATCGAAGCCGAAGCCCTGGGTCGGCGCGACTTCCGCATTCAGCGGAAACGTTTCGTTGAATTCCGAGTTGATTCCGGTAATCGGTGAGTGGAGATCGAGAATCCATTGGTAGTAGGTAATTTCGAGGTTGCCCTCTTCCGCCGCGCGGGCCGGTCTGGCGGACGCCCGCGCCAGGGCGGCCGCCACCGGGGCGCTGATGCCCAGGGCAGCCGCCCGCCGCATCACCGTCCGCCGGTCGACTCGGCCGGCCAGCGCCTCGGAGAAAAGCCCGCGAGCGCGTTCGTTCTGAATCACGTCATAGCCTCCTTATTGCGAGGGACCGGCACCCAAGTGTGCCAGGAGCGTATTCTGGCCATCCAACGGCATTCTCTACCGCCAAGCATCGGCCAATGAGCGGAACCTTAACGTTCGCGGATTGTAAAGACGGTCCCCGGTTGTGTCAAATTGTCTCGGGAGGTGGCGCGGATTCCACCTCCACCGGCAGCGAGCGGCGGCCTACAGCCGGACGATCAAGCTCGCCAGGTCGCGTGGGTAAAAGGTCAGCCGCTCGACCCCGTCCGCCCGAACGACGACGGTGTCGGAATGGCGGAACCCCGCCACCCCCGGCACGTAGAGGCCGGGTTCGATCGTGAACACCATGTTCTCTTCGATCACTGCCTCGGCGCCCTTGTCGATGAACGGCGCCTCATGCCCTTCGAGCCCGATGCTGTGCCCCGTGTGATGCCGCTGGTTCTCGGCCACGCCAAAGTCTTTGAACGCCTTTGACATGTCAGTCTCCGCCTCCGCCAAGGTGCGTCCCGGCCGCAAGGCGTCGAACGCGGTCTGTTGCAAATCGAGCATGATCTGGAAGTACCGCTCAAACTCCACGGTCGGCTCGCCTAGGATCATCGTCCGTTCCAGCTCGGAGTTATAGCCGCCGAAGTCGGCCCCGGCGCCGGTGACAAGGACATCGCCTCGACGCAAGCCGCCGCCCTGCATCAGCCCGTGGGGCAACGCCGTGTTCGAACCGGCGTGGAAGATCACCAGCGCCGGTTGGCCCCAGTTGGCGGTCAACGGTTGGTACGCCGGTCCCAGGGCGGTGACCATGATCCGGCTCGCTTCGGCCCCGGCTGCCATTGAGATTTCGATCTCGGTCCGGCCCAGCTCCAAGTTGTTGTGCATGATCCGGTGCGCCAGGTTGCCCCAGACGCAGCTTCGCTTGATAAAGTCCAACTCGGTCCGGCTCTTGACCGCCCGCATCGTGTCGATGATGTCGCGAGCGCGGACGGTCTCGACCCCTTCGGCCACCACCTCGGACAGCTCCGGCCCATCATAGCCGTTAATGTCCAGGTAGCCGTTCGAGTCGTAGCCGATCCGCGTCCCTGCTCTGGCGAGCCCCATCTCCTTCAGCAAATCGGCCAGGTGCCGCAGCGGATGCTTCGTCCCGCCGGATGGGTACTCGGGGTACACCTTCACCGCGCGGACGCTCGGGGACTTGGCAATGTGGTCCTGCTCGAGTTGCGGGATCAGCGCCCCCAGGCCGAGCTTCGGATCGAACGGGATCACGATCGCCATCGGCCGCTCGGTGCTCACATGGTAGAAGCCCGAGGTGTAGGCCATCCGGATCGGGTGGAACAGGACCAGGGCATCGAGCCGCCGCCGCTCCAGCTCCTGGCGGACCCGGGCCACTCGCTCATCATATTCCTCCTGGCTGATCCTCCACTGCACGACTGGGGTCTCGCCCCGCTCGGCCACCACTGCCTCCGCTTTTTTCGCGCGCTTCTTTGCTGTCGCCGCCGGCTTTGCCATCAACCTCGTTCCTCCACGTCAACCTTCGTCAGGATTCTTCTCGGGGGTGGTCGCTCGACTACGTCTCCGGCACCGTCTCCACCAAGCGAGCGAGCACGGTGTCCGTCGACAAATTCGCCGCTTCCGCCTCGAAGTTGAGGATCAACCGGTGCCGCAGGGCCGGGATCGCCACCGCCCGCACATCCTCGAACGCGACATTCAAGCGGCCGTCGATCATGGCCCGGATCTTGGCGCCGAGGACGATCGCTTGCGCCGCCCGCGGGCTTGCCCCATACCGGACGTAGCGCTGCACCTCGGCCGGCGCCAGCTCGTTGTCGGCATGCGTCGCCAGGACGATGCGAACGACGTAATCGGTGACATGGGTCGCGATCGGCACTTGTCGCGCCAGCAGGCTCATCGCCTGGATCGTCTCGCCATCCGCGATCCGCTGCAGCGGCGCCGGCGGTCGATTCGTGGTCCGGCGCACGATCTCGCCGAGGTCGGCGGCGCTCGGGTACCGCACGATCAGCTTGAAGAAGAAGCGATCGAGCTGCGCCTCCGGCAGCGGATAGGTCCCCTCCATC
>JACCYK010000409.1 GCA_013696525.1 Chloroflexia bacterium | reverse complement strand
GGCGCCGAGGCGCCGGAGGACGTCTTGGTTGAACCGCAACCCGACGGCACCCTGAAGATCTTCCAGAATCCCGACACCCTCTTTCCGCAAGGCGGTGAGGTCTACAGCGGCGAGGGATTCTTCCACTCCGGATTCATGGGCAACGTCGCGCCGGGCGGGCCGTCGTTCGGCGGCCTCAACCCCTACGAGCTCACCTTCGACACCCCCGGCGAGTACTCCTACTACTGCATCCTGCACGCCAGCGGCCCGGAGGGGCCCGGGATGGCCGGCACGATCATCGTCCGGTAAGCGACATCCGGCTGAGCGCGTCCTCGCTCGAACGTGCTTCTCGAGCGAGGACGTCCTCAGCCGTAACTGGCCGCCCTACTCATACCCCCGGAGCCGGTTGTAGGCGGTAATCTGCGCGGGCGTCAGCACCCGCGCCGTCTGCAGATGCGCCAGCAAGTGGGCGGCGGCCAACTCGCCCTCGAGCTGGGCCACCTCCACCACACGGCCGGGCAGGTCCGTCTCGGTCAGGGTGCCGGCGCGAAAATCCGCTTCCAGCGCTTGTTGGGCGGCGAGGTAGCGCGCTCCGGCCGGGATCACCGCCGCCCGCATCTCATCGAAGATAGCTTGGACTTGGGTGTGCTGGGCGGATGACAGGCCGAGCTCGTCCGCCAAGGTCAGGACGTGGCTGGGACCGGGGACGCCGTTGAGCTCGGCCGGGAGGGCGAAGCCCGCCCCCTCACCGTGTTCGATCTGAGAAATCTCCTCCGGGGTCAACGCCCGGATCGGCGCCGCCGGGTCGTAGCCAGCGGCGTAGGGCGAGTCAGCGGTAGGACTGCCACTGGCATGGCCCGTGGCTTGGTCATGCTGAACGCCGGGAGTAGCATCTTGGGCGACGGCGGTTCCCAGAAGGCTGGCGGTGAGCAGGGCGCCGAGGGCGAGAACCGAACGGGAGGTTTTCAAGCGCGGCACGGCGGTTTCGCGGAGCCGCCGAGCTTGCCGCGCCGCGATGCGGTCGTCCCCGAGGGCGCGCCGGCTCATCAGGCGACGGCAGGAGTCGTCCTGACCCTGGAAATCGTCGCGGTGCTTGGTGGTCGTCGGATCGACGTCCATCCCGCGGACCGGATCCTTCGCCATAGTCATTGCCTGCTGCTCAGTCATCGCGATCACCTCCCTTCGTTACTCGTGCTTGGTCTCGCGTCTGCTACCGCACCTCGACGGTAAAGGGTGCGGTCAGCACTTGTCCGTCATGACTGAACTGGCCCCAGATCTTGTAGCGGCCCGGCTCCGGGAAGGCGTGCTCAACCTGGACCTCCGGCCCGAACGCCGCCGGCACCCCGTGCCCATCGTCGCCGGCCGCGCGGTCGTCATCGCCGGCGGGCGCCGGCGCGACCGCCTCACCATGGGTGTGGGCAAAGTCGGCGGCGTCCTCCGAGACGATCGCGACGTGGGCCGCCGCCCCCAGATAGGGCGCCAGGTCGGTCACCGGCGCGCCATCGCGGCTGAGGGTGAAGGTGAAGTTGGTCGCCTCGCCTGCTGTGATGGTCTCCGCCGCGTTGAGCGCCACGGTGAATCCCGCGACCGTCTTCGGCGCCTGGTCGGGTGTCAAGGCGGCGCCAGCGTTCGACGGCGCGCCGACCGTCAGCTCCCGCCGGTCGAGCACCGTCTGACCGGCATGGACAAACTCGTCGTAAAGCAGATACGTGCCGGCCGCCGGCAGCTTGGTGTCGACCCGGTAGACGCCGTCGTCCCCCGGCTCGGGATGGATATGCTGGAACTGCGCCAGGTCGCGACTCGTCAGAATCAGATGCATCTGCCGCTCGTGGTCGAGCGGCAGATCGCTGACCACCTCGCCGCTCTGCTCGTCGACGACTCGATAGGCGAAGGTGACCGGCTGACCCGGTTCCGGCGCGACCGGATCGCTGATCCATTCGACGCGCAGCCCGGCCTCCGCCGGCGCGACCGCCCCCGCGCCGATCGGCATCTCGTCGTGCTCACCGGACGGGTCCGACTCGTCGCCCACCATCACGCGCATGTCGCGCTGACCGTCCGCTGCCATCTCCATGTCCGTGCCCATCGCGCCGGTGGCGCCCATGCCGCTCCGCTCGCTGAGCCAGAGCGCCCCGGCGCCGACCGCCAGCGCCAGGAGCCCGACCGCCACCAGGTAGCCGGCGTCGGCGATCCGCGCCCGCAACGGCGGGTGCAAGATCTCCCGCGCGCTGGCCGGCCGCTTGAACCCACGGAGGCGAAGCGCGTTGGTGACCACGCTGACCGAGCTCATCGCCATTGCCGCCGCCGCGATGACCGGGTTGAGCAGGATGCCGAAGGCGACATAGAGCGCCCCCATCGCCACCGGCACCAGGGCGACGTTATAGGCGAAGGCCCAGAACAGCCCCTGCCTGATCGTACCCACCGTCCGCCGCGAAAGCGCGATCGCGGTGACGATCGTGCGCAGATCACCGCCAATGAGGGTGATGTCGGAGGCGGCGATGGCGACGTCGGTGCCGGTGCCAATCGCGATCCCGAGATCGGCCTGGGCTAGGGCCGGGGCGTCGTTGATGCCGTCGCCAACCATAGCCACGGTCTTGCCCTCGGCTTGCAGCGCCTTGACCTTGGCGGCCTTCTGCTCCGGTAGGACCTCGGCCAGGACATGCTCGATGCCGACCTCCCGCGCGATCGCCTCGGCGGTGGCCCGGTTGTCACCGGTCAGCATCCAGACATCGAGGCCGAGCGCCTTCAGTTGGGCCACGGCTTCGGTCGACTCCGGCTTGAGGGTGTCGGCGACGGCGATCAGGCCGGCGCCCTCGCCGCCGACGGCGACGTACATCGGGGTAGCGCCGCCGCGGGCCAGCTCCTCGCCCCGCTCTTCCAGGCCGTTGAGGTGGATACCCGCCCGCGTCATCAGGGCGCGGTTGCCGAGCACGACCTCGCGGCCGTCAACCCGGCCTCGCACCCCTTGACCGGTGATCGAGGTGAACCCCTCGGCCTTGGGGAGCTCAAGCCCCAACTCCCGGGCGCGGGCCACGATCGCCTCGCCCAGGGGATGCTCGGAGCCGACCTCGACCGCCGCCGCGAGGCGCAGCAGGTCGTGCTCCGGTAGCCCATTGGCGGCAACGATGCCCGTCACCGCCGGCTTGCCGCGGGTGAGCGTGCCGGTCTTGTCGAGGACGATCGTATTGACCTTGCGGGTC
>JACCYK010000400.1 GCA_013696525.1 Chloroflexia bacterium | reverse complement strand
GATCGGAGATGGCGCGGGTGATGGCCTGGCGAATCCACCAGGTGGCATAGGTGCTGAACTTAAAGCCCCGAGCATAGTCAAACTTGTCGGTGGCCTTCATCAGGCCGATATTGCCTTCCTGGATCAGGTCCAGAAACGACAGGCCGCGGCCAACGTATTTCTTTGCCACCGAGACGACGAGCCGCAAGTTGGCTTGGATGAGGTGTGCCCGGGCCAGCTCGCCATCGAGCTTGTCCGCCTCGAAGCCGCTGCTTTCGACGGCGCTGAGCGTCAGGTCGAGCAACGCCTCTTCCGCCAGCTTTCCCCGTTCCATCCGCTTCGCCAGCCAGACCTCTTCCTGCATCGTGAGCAGGTCAGTCTCACCGATCTCCTGCAGGTACAAGCGAACCGAATCCCCGACGCCGGCGGCAAAGTCTTCGACCGGAGCATGGCGAGCGGACGCTTCGGCCAGCACCGATTCCCGCTGCTTCGGCCGCGGCTTGACGGGGGCCTGATCGACCACCTCGATGCCTTCCGCCACCAGCGAGGAATAGAAGTCGTCGAGATGATCGAGATGCTCTTCCGCGTTCGGGAACGCGGCGATGATGTCGTCCGACAGGAGGTACCCTTGATCTCGTCCCTTGGCAATCAGGCTAGTAACCATATGACCGCTGCACCACCCCGTACGAAAGCGCTGCCACCAGACGACGAACGAGTGAACGGGCAATGCGCGCAAACGCCAATCGAAAGCAAATGCCCCTCCGAGCTGTGCGGTGGGGCAGGCAGTCAGAATCCTGGATTCGGCGGGTAGCGACCAGTGCGGGCTGGCATAGTCCCCTCACAATAGTCGGCAAAAAGTTGCGCTAGACGGGCTTGGCTTCGCTTTACTCGTCGTTAGTGTAGCGAAGGTTTGCGCATATTTCAAGAGGTAGCATCCCGTGCGCTGGCTTTCGGCACGACGCCCGCTCGTTTCATGGCATCCCCGTGTCCACCGGACTACATACGAGTAGACGCGACATCAGTCGCCGGCCGTGAGCCGTTCCGGGCAAGCCCCACGATGGTATAATTCGCGGCTGAAAAGCGAACGGGCTCGATCGAGTCCCGGCTAACGCGCGGGCAAACCCTGGAAGCGGACGATGTCTGGACACTCGAAATGGTCGACCATCAAACGGCAAAAGGGCGCCGCCGACGCGAAGCGGGGTCAGCTCTTCACGAAGCTGGCGCGGGAGATCGCGGTCGCCGCGCGGGAGGGATTGCCCGATCCCGAGTCGAACTTTCGCCTGCGCCTCGCGGTGGACCGGGCACGCACCGCGAACATGCCGAAAGACAACATCGAGCGGGCGATTGAACGAGCCGCCGGCGGCAGCAACACCGAAAACTTCTCCGAAGTCTTTTACGAGGGGTACGGGCCCGGCGGCACCGCGATTATGATCCAAACCATGACCGACAACCGCAACCGGACGGTCGGTGAGGTCCGCGCGGTGTTGACGCGGGCCGGCGGTACGCTTGGTGAGGCGGGCAGCGTCGGCTGGATGTTCGATCATGTCGGGCTGATCGAGCTGGAGGCGAACGGTGGCGATCCGGACGATCTCGCCCTCGTCGCCATCGACGCCGGCGCCAGCGACATTCAAATTGACGAAGGCTCCGTTGCCGTGTTCACCGACGTCCAGGACCTGCACAAGGTGGGCCAGGTGCTCAAAGAGGCCGGCTACGACCTGGCCTCGACCCAGCTAACGATGCGGCCGAAGACCATGCTCACGCCGGAGCCGGACGCCGCCGTGAAGACCATTCGCTTGGTCGAGCGCTTGGAAGACCTTGACGATGTCCAGGAAGTCTTCACCAACCTTGACGTCACCGATGACGTCCTCGCCCTGGCGACCTCGTAAACGAACTGAAGCGGATCGCATCTCAGATGATCACGCTCGGCATCGATCCCGGCACGGCGCGGCTCGGATTTGGCGTTGTTTCCGGCGTTGACCAACCACGCGCAATCGAGTTTGGCGTGATCGAGACCGAAGCGGCGAGCCCGATGCCGGACCGGCTCGCCACCCTCTTCGATGCGGTCACGGATTTGCTGCACCGGCACCATCCGGGCGCTCTGGCGGTCGAGCAGCTCTTCTTCGCCCGCAATGTGACCACCGCCATGACCGTCGGTCAAGCACGGGGCGTTGTCCTCCTTGCGGCGGCCCGGGCCGGGGTTACGGTGGCGGAGTACACACCGTCGGAGGTTAAGCACGCGGTCGCCGGCTACGGCAAGGCCGATAAGTTCCAAATGCAGGAGATGGTACGCCTGCTTCTGGATCTCGCGACCGTGCCGCATCCTGACGACGCCGCCGATGCCTTGGCGGTCGCCCTCTGCCACCACCAGACGGCGCCGTTTCTCGCCCGCCTGGCCGATCAAGCGGGAGCCGGCACATGACGCTCGCGAGCCGGCTCGATCGCTCCCGCCTGGACGAGGCCGTCGTCGCCCGCGGCCTGGCGGACAACCGCTCCCGGGCCAGGGCGTTGATCCTGGCCGGTGATATCAGCGTCAATGGGCAGGTGGTCCACCGGGCGGGGGCGATGGTTCACGCCGGTGACGAGCTCGGTCGCACCGCGAAGCCGAGATTTGCCAGCCGCGGCGGCGAGAAGCTCGCCCATGCCCTTGAGGTCTTTGGTATCGACGTGATGGGCCACGTTGCGGCCGACCTGGGCGCCAGTACCGGCGGCTTCACCGATTGCCTGTTGCAAGCCGGAGCCGAGCGCGTCTACGCGGTCGATGTCGGCTATGGTCAGATCCTGGACCGGCTGCGGCGCGATCCCCGAGTCGTCGTCATGGATCGCACCAACGCGCGTTCACTCCTGGAACTGCCGGAGCCGATCGATCTCGTGACGATCGATGTCTCGTTCATCTCGCTCCGCCTTGTGCTGCCCACGGCCGCTCGCGTCCTGACACCCGGTGGCACCGTGGTGCCGTTGATCAAGCCACAGTTTGAGGCTGGCCCGAAGGATGTCAAGAAGGGAGGCGTGGTCAGGGATCCCGCCGTCCACACCCGGGTCCTCGAAGAGGTGCTGGCGGGCGCCGAAGAGCTCGGGTTCGCGGTCCGCGGCCTGACCGCCTCCCCCCTCAAGGGCCCCGCCGGGAACCGCGAGTTCCTCGCTCATCTCCAGACCGCTGATGAATCTCGGCCGCTAGCGGGTTTGATTGCCAATGCGGTCGCCGGGGCGCACGCCCAATGACGGGGTCACGGCGTCCCTTTGACGACATCAGACGCGCCCTTGATCCGGTTCCACATGAAGACCGGGACGAGCAGTCGCCAACGGTTCGCCTCGACCCGAACCGGGCCGAGCGAACCGGGATACCCGAGGTCATCCTCGCCGGGCCGAAGCCGCTGGCCGAGATCGTGGCCGCCCTGAGCCGCCAGGCGGAGCTGACTGGTCGAGCGATCGCGAGCCGGTGCTCGGCTGAGATCATCGCCGCGCTGCGAAGTGGGCTCGAGCCAAGGTTCCAAGTCGAGGTTCATCTGGAAGCACATGCCGTCGTCGTGTGCGGCGCGGGACGCATTGTCCCTGCCACCGGGGGCCGGATCGCGGTCATCTGCGCCGGCACCTCTGATCGTCCCGCCGCCGCTGAGGCCGCCCTCATCGCCCGTGAAATGGGTGTCGCCGTGGACGAAATCTATGACGTCGGGGTGGCTGGCTTGCATCGCCTGATCGAACCGTTGGAACGGGTCATGGCAGCCGGCGTTGACGCCATTGTGGTCGCCGCTGGCATGGATGGGGCATTGCCGTCGGTGGTGGCGGGGCTGGTCCCCGTTCCGGTGATCGGTCTGCCGACATCGGTCGGCTACGGTTTCGGCGGCCAGGGCATTGGCGCCCTCACCGCGATGCTGCAATCCTGTGCCCCCGGTTTGGTCGTCGTCAATATAGAC
>JACCYK010000392.1 GCA_013696525.1 Chloroflexia bacterium | reverse complement strand
GCTCCGATCCCAGGCTTGGGATCGGGGCTGGTCTGATGGCAGGCTCCTGCCATTCGCTTCCCGAGTTGCCTCATCCGCGCGGTCGAGGCGGTCGGTCGGTGCCAAGCATGATACGATCACGTACGTCGAGGGTCGCTGTCCGATCCCATCGAAAGAGCGCTGCCATGGTCACGACAACGCGCCAATGGACAATTGAGGAGCTCGAGCGGAGCGGTGCTCCCGAGGGCCTTTGGGAGCTCATTGCCGGGGAGCTGGTGGAAATGGCGCCTGCCGGGGAACGACATGGCCGGATTGCGGCGATGGCCATTTACCGGATTAGCGCCCACGTCATCCCCCGACGGCTCGGTGCCGTCTTTAGTGCCGATACCGGCTTCGTGGTCTCCACGGAGCCGGAGATGGTGCGGGTACCGGACGTGGCCTTTGTGCGACGCGAGCGCCGTGCCGCCGGTCGCGACGATCGCCGCTTTTTCCGCGGGGCACCAGATTTGGCGGTCGAGGTGGTTTCCCCGGGCGATTCCCCAACCGAGGTGATCGCCAAGGCGGCGATGTGGATCAATGCCGGCGCCACCCTAGTCTGGATCGCCGATCCCGACGCGCGGCGGGTCACCGTGTTCGAGCGGGGACAGACGCCACGCATCCTGACCGCGGCGGAGGCGCTGGACGGCGGTGCGGCCGTACCTGGTTTTCAGCTTCCGGTGGCGGATCTCTTCGCGGACTGACGACCCCGCCCCCATCGATCCCACGACGCGCGCGTCGGAATGAGTAATTCTACCGATGCGCTCCCCCCTCGGTGATCCCTATTATCAGGTCAAGCGCGCCACGCCATGTCGTCTGGCCGCGTCGTCCGCGATCGGCCCGGCGTGACGCCCGCGTACAACGTTGGAGCAGGCGCATCGCCCAAGGAGTACCCCATGCCTGATCCGTTTCCCGAGGACAACCACCGTGCCATCGCCGACCGCTGCCGGAACGAGGCGCTCGCCGTGCGGGACATGCTCACGCCGGGCCCACCGCCACCAACGCGTATGAGCCGGCCCATCGCTCGCCTGGTCGCGGCGATACGCGGTCTGAGCCGCGATCACGGTCGCCAGCGGCGCTTCGATCCCGATGGCGTGGTGACAAGCCAGCCAGTGGAGTGAGCGCGAGCCATGCCCGCTGTTCGCTCGCGGTCTGGCGCTACCCATCGGCGGCGAGCGGCGGGTCGGTGAAATACCACTCGGCCGCGTTCCAGAGGAGGTGGGTGTAGGCGCTGGGCCAGAAGCCGCCCAAGTTCGCCGCCGTGGCCGGGAAGGCTTGCTCCCAGTAGAGGAAGATCACCGGCGCCTCGAACGACAAGACCTCTTGGATGTCCCAATACAGCTCGCGGCGGACTTCGATATCGAGGGCCAAGGCCGCTTCGGTGGTCAGCTCGTCGATCTCGGCCTGGAACTCGTAGGGATGAAAGAAGGCTGGCAGGTTGCCGCCGCTGGCGGTCGGGCTGGTTGGGATTTGGGAACTGTGCCAGTAAAAGATGTCGTCCGGGTCGTTGGCGTTGGTCCAGGTGTAGAGGCAGGCCGTCATCCGGTCGCTGAACTGGTAGCCCAGCGGTCCCCAGAGGGTGGCGGCGGTCTCGAACCGGGGAATGGCAAAGACCCCGACCGCGTTCCAACTGGCGGCGATCATGGCAATGATCCGCTCCGCCAGTTGGTCGCCGCTGACCCCCCAAAGCTCGATCACGAAGCGCTGCCCATCCCGGCGCAGGACACCGTCATTCCCCGGCCGCAGCCCGGCTTCGGCCAGCAGCGCCGCCGCCTGCTCCAAGTCGTAGGGACGCGGCTCGAGGCGGGGGTCGTGGGCCCAGGTGCCGGGGGCTTGGTCGGCCACGGCCGGGATCGCGTGCCCGGCCAGCAGCTCGTCGATGATCCGCTGCCGGGGCGTCGCGTAATCGAGCCCCCGCCGGACGAGGCTCTCCCGGAGGAAGCCGACCTGCTTCAGATCGATGTGCTGCCAGTTCTGGGTCGGGTGCTCATACACCGCGACGCCCGCGATCGCCAGCGCCTCATCGATCCGGGTGGGCGAGATCGCGGCGCCGCCGCCGGCCAGTTGGTAGACGCCGCTCCGGAGCCCGTCCAGTTGCTCCTCCGGGCCCGGCACGATCTGATACACGATGTCGTCCAGCACCGGCGCGGGGCCCCAATAGTTCGTGAATCGCTCCAGGACGATCCGCTCGCCCGGCTCCCACGCGACGAGGCGGAAGGGGCCGGTCCCGACCGGCGCCCCGGCGAAGCGCTCGCGGAAGGCGTCGAGCCCCTCCGCGATCGCCCGGCTGGGGCAGAGAAAGGTGGTCGCCACGGTCGAGAGGAACGGCGCGTAGGGCTCGGTGGTCTGAATGATGACCGTCAGCTCATCCCGGATGTCGATCGTGGCGATCTTGTCCCAGCCGAGGATCGAGTAGGCGCCGAAGGCGGGGTCCAGCTTGGTCTCCCAGGCGGCAACGACATCGGCGGCGGTGAAGGAATCGCCGTTGTGGAAGACCACGTCCGGCCGGAGGGCGAAGGCATAGACAAGGCCGTCGTCCGAGATGTCGAACCCCTCGGCCAAGGCCGCTTGCAGCCGCTGCTCGCTGTTGTAGCGAAACAAGCCGTCCATGATGCCGTCGAGCAGGTCGAACCCGGCGACGGTGCTGACCAGCCACGGATGCAGCGTATCCGGCTCGATCGTGGCCCCGATGGTGAGCGTCCCCCCCTGGCGCGACTCGCCGGCGGGGGTGGACGGGAGGCCGGGGCTGATGGTGCCCGGTGCTTGCGCCGGCGGCGTCGCCTCCGCCTGCCAGCGGGCGCCGCCAACGGCGGCATCGGACGTCGCGTGCAGCATCACCCCGATCACTGGCGCCGCGATCCCGAGCCCGGCCGCCCGTTCGATCAAACCACGCCGGCTCAGCCGGTTCGCCAGCCGGGCTTGAATCAGCCCGGCGACGGAGTCCGGCGCCGTGACGCTGCTCTGGCTCGCCTGGTCTCGACCGTCGAGATAGATCACCCGTTGCTCCCGCCCGCGCTCAGATCGTCAACCCCGGCCAGTACGTGCCCGGTAGTTTAACTAACGCGCGTCGGTCGCGAACGGGATCATGCCCGGATGGCGGGTTTGCTCGCGATCGGCACCTGTCGGCGGTCTCCGCCGCGCGGCTCGTGCCCAGCGCCGAACGGACGGCGATCGCGCCGCGACCATACGTCAACCCTCCTTGAACGAAACTCGTTCACGACGCCATGATGGCTAGCCAAGCTCCTCCGCCCGGTTCACGCGCTGCCGCCACTCGCTGGACAGCAGATCGAACATGACCACATCGACGAACTCGGCGCCCGCCGTGCTGTCCCAGTGCAGGCGGCCGGCATCCCGGTAACCTTGCTTGCGCAGCGCCGCCTGGGAGCGGGTGTTTGGTCCCCAGACGAAGGAACGCACCATGTGCAGGCCGAGCAGGTCGAACGCGAACTCCAGGAGGAGCAGCTTCGCCTCGCTGCCGATGCCCTGGCCGCGGAGCTCCGGCACGTAGATCATGGAGCCGGTCTCCGCCGTACGGTGGAACATATCGACGTGCAGCAGCAGCACCTCCCCGATCAGCTCCCCGGTCTCACGCTGGATGACCGACAGGAGGACTTCCTTCGGCGGCACTTGCTTGACGCTTTCCTTGACCCAATGTAAGCCGTCGAGCGGGCTGCCCAGCCATCGCCCCCGGTCGAAGAACGTCTCGGTTTCACGCCGGGCCAGGCGCGAAATCCGTTTCCAGTCGTCCGGCTCCGACATCCGCAAGGCGACCCGCTCGCCAACCAGCAGGGCACCCTCCGGCACCGGACTGCCCGGGTCCGCCAGGCTGACCCGGCGCACGGCGGGCGTCGCCGCCGGCGGCTCGCCCGCCCGCTCGATGCCGGGGCCGGGATCGCCCAGCTTCTCTACCCAACCGGGATGCGGCAGCTCGTAGACCCACTGATCGTGGCGGGCGCCATCCCGCCAGATCGCCTCCCGTAGGCGCGCCGCCGGCCGCATCCCGAGCCCTTCCACGGCGGCGATGACCGCTGGCGCCGGCGCATCGAGCTCGGCCCAAACCACCATGTTGTGACTCTCCTCCGAGAGCCAGGGCACCACGATACGCAGCATCTCGGCCCTGATCGCGGCGCCCTCGGGGCGGAGCCGAGGGTCCGCCCGGAGCTGGACGAAGGCGGTTCGCCAGCCCTGGACCTCGTATTTCACGGCGCCGACCGGGGTGTCGTCGCTCCGGCGACAGGCAACGAGGCGACGGGTGTGCGATTCCGCCTCCTTTGGCAGCTCCTTGGTCAACAGCTCCTCGGCCCGCTGCCGGTTGATCGGATAGGAGGCGAAATGCCAGGCGCCGGGATACTTGGCGTCCCCTTGCTCAAGCGGTCTCAAGTACAGCGTCTCGCCGACCAAAAACCCCTGCTCGCCGGGGGCGATCCATGGTGACTCGGTCATGCTGTAGCTCCTTCCGTGGCCGGTCCGACCCGCTCGCGCCACTCGCTGGCCAGGAGATCGAACGCCATTGAATCAACGAAGGTGCCTCCTTGCGTGCTTTCCCAGCGGAAACCGCCGGCGGGCCGGTAGCCTTGCTTCCGCAACGCGGCCTGGGACCGGGTGTTCGGTCCCCAGACGAAAGAGCGGAGCATGTGGAAGCCGAGATGGTCGAAGGCATACTCCAGGAGGAGGTTTTTCGCCTCGCTGCCGAGCCCCTTCCCGCGCAGCTCGGGCAGGTAAAGCATCGACCCGGTCTCCGCCGTGCGATGAAACAGGCTGATGCCATGCAGCCCGACATCGCCAATCACCTGCCCGGTCTCCCGTAGCACCACCGTCAGCGGGATCCAATTCGGGGGGTCCGCTTTCATCGCCTCGGTCACCCAATGGCCGCCCACAACCGGGCTGGGCAGCCAACGGCCGCGGTCATAGAAGGTCTCGGTCTCCCGCCGCAACAGGCGTGAGCCCTCCTTCCAGTCGTCCGCCTCGGCCGGGCGGAGGGCGACCCGCTCGCTGGCGAGGATGAGATTCTTTGGCAGCGGGCCGGCCGGCCGCTTGATGCTGACCCGGCGTGAGCCGGGACTTGTCGCGGGCGGCACGGTCGCGAGGTTGATGGTGGGGCCGGGGTCGCCGAGGCGCTCGACCCAGGCCGGGTGGAGCAGCTCGTAGAACCACTGGTCGTGCCGGTTTCCACCTTGCCAAATCGCTTCCCGAAAGCGAAGGGCGGGACGGAAACCGAGGGAGCCCATGGCGTCGATCAACTCCGGCTCGGGGGCGTCGAGCTTGACCGCGACCACCATATTGTGGCTCTCCGCCGACATCCAGGGCACCACCAAGCGCAGCATCTCGCTTTTCATGGCGGCCGCGCCATCGCCGTGGGCGGGATCGACGTGGAGCTCCACCCACATGTTCAGGGTGCTCCAGAGATTGCCGTAGGAGACGGCGCCGACCGGGATGTCGTCGCTCCGGCGGCAGGCTACCAGCCGGTGCTTCCGCTCGTTCGCTTCCTTGGGCAGGTCCTGCTTCAGGATCTCCTCCGCCCGTTCCGGATTAATGGGAAACGGTGAGAAATGCCAGGCCGCCGGGTACCGCGCATCGGCCAGCTCCAACGGGCGCATGTACAACGTCTCACCGGCGAGGAAACCGTGCTCGCCGGGGGCGATCCATTGGGGTTCAGTCATGGTGTGGTCTCCCAGGTGCTATCCGTCTTGAGATCAGCCCCCGCCCCAATCTTGGGGGAGCTCCGCCGTGTTCCTCTCAGAATTGAGGGGCAGGGGCCGATCGTTTCCCGGCGGGATTGGGGGCTAGGGGGCCGCTCGCCCCACCCGTTTTCGCCACTCGTTGGCCAGCAGGTCGAAGACGTAATTCGGGGCGAAACCGGTGCTTGTCTGGGCCCGCCACTGCATGCGGCCGGCATCGCGGTAGCCCTGTTTTCGCAAGGCGGCTTGAGAACGCGTGTTGAAGCTCCAGACGAACGATTTCAGCATGTGCAGCCCCAGGTGGTCGAAGGCGTATTCCAGCAACAGGTGCTTCGCCTCGCTGCCGATCCCCTGGCCGCGCAATGCCGGGTGGTAGATCACGGAACCGGTTTCGGCGGTCCGGTTGAACCAATCAATACCGGTCAGCTCCACTTCGCCGATCAGCTCCCCGGACTCGCGCCGGATGACGGCGAGGAAGATCGCGCCGGGCGGGTCATTCTTGGTGTCCGCTTCGATCCAATGCTCAATGTGCAGGGGGCTCAGGAGCCACCGGCCGCGGCTCCAGGCCGATTCGGTCTCGGCCCGGATCAGCCTCGAGATGAGCTTGGCGTCCTCCGGCTCCGTCAGCCGGAGAACCAGCCGGTCGCTGACCAGGATCGCCTGCTTCGGCCCCGGCTCCGTGGGATGGGCGAGGCTGACCCGGCGCCCGGCCGGCGCCACGGCCGGCGGTTCGGTCGCCTGCTCGATGCCGGTGCCCGGATCACCGAGGCGATCGCGCCAGAAGGGATGCAGGTATTCGTAGACCCACTGGTCAACCCGCGCCCCGTCTCGCCAGATCGCCTCTCGCAGCCGGACCGCCGGCCGCATGCCGAGTGCTGCCACCGCGGCGATGACCTCCGGCTCCGGCCCATCCAGCTCGACCCAGATGACCATGCTATTGCGCTCGGTCGCCAGCCAGGGGACGACGATGCGCAGCATTTCCGACTTCACCGCCGCCGTCTGGCCCAGGGCCGGGTCGACCCGGATCTTCAAGCTCGCGGTGCGCCGGTCCGCCTCGTTCACGATGACGGCCCCGATCGGCACATCGTCATCGCGGCGGCAGGCAATGTAGTAATTGGCGGCGCCGGCATCCTGTTTCGCCAGCTCCTCTTTGAGCACCTTCTCGGCCCGCTGCTTCGTGATCGGGTACGGCGAGAAGCGCCAGGCGGCGGGAAACTCGGCGTCGCCCAGTTCAACGGCGCGGAAATAGAGCGTGTCGCCAACGAGAAAGCCATGCTCGCCGGGCGCCACCCATTCGGGCGTGGTCACGTCAATCTTCCTCCAGCTCAGCTGCAAGCGGTCGACGGTGATTGTGCAGGAGTCCAGTTGGCGCCGTCGTGGATCGTCTCACTCACGACCCACGACCCACGACTTACGACTCGTCAGCCCGGTTGACGCGCGCTCGCCATTCGCTAGCCAGCAGGTCGAACAGCACCGCGTGGGCGAACCCCTCGTCGGTTTGGTCGGTCCATTGCAGGCGGCCGGCGTCGCGATACCCCTGTTTTCGCAGGGCGGCCTGGGAGCGCGGGTTGTAGCTATCGACGAACGAGCGGACCATGTGCAGCCCCAGGTGATCGAAGGCGAACTCCAAGAGCAGGAGCTTGGCCTCGCTGCCGAGACCCTGGCCCCGGTGCTCCGGCAGATACAGGACGGAGCCAGTTTCCGCCGTGCGGTGGAACAGATCGATGTCGATCAGCTCCATAACGCCGATCAGCGCCCCGGACTGGCGGAGGATCACCGCCAGGTTGAGCTCGGCCGGCGGGTCCTTCTCGACCGCCTCCTCGTACCAGCGGGCGAACTGTTGGGAGCTGGCGATCCAGCGGCCGCCGGCCCACTCGACGTCGGTCTCGTGGCGCAGCAGACGGGTGATTTCCTTGCCGTCATCCGGTTCCATCATCCGTAGGGCAACCCGCTCGCCGACCAGCAGCGCCTGCTTCGGCGCTGGCTCGGCCGGTCGCGGCACACTCACCCGGCGGGAGGTTGGCACCTCGGCCCTCGGCGCCGCCTCCTGCTCGATGCCGCGGCCGGAGTCGCCCAGCCGCTCGATCCAGCGTGGGTGCAGCCGCTCGTAGACCCATTGATCGTGCCGCGCCCCGTTCTGCCAGATCGCCTCCCGGAGGCGGACCGCCGGCCGCATCCCCGCCGCGTCGGCCGCGGCCAGCAGCTCGGGCGTGGGGGCGTCGAGCTCGGCCCAGACAACCATCTTCTTTGTTTCGGCCGAGAGCCACGGCACCAAGATGCCCAGAATCTCGGCTTTCACCGCTGCCGCCCCGTCGCCGAGAGTGGGGTCGGCATGAAGCTTGACGTAGGCGGTGCGCCGGACTCGAGTGTCATAGGCGGCGGCTCCGACCGGGATGTCATCGCTCCGGCGGCAGGCGATGAGGTGGACGAGCCGTTTGTCGCCATCTTTCGGGAACTCTTCCTTCAGGATCTTTTCCGCTCGCTGCCGGATGATCGGATAGGGCGACGGGTGCCAGGCGAGCGCATAGTTCGCATCGCCCGCTTCCGGGGCACGCAGATAGAGCTTCTCGCCGACGAGAAACCCCTGCTCGCCAGGGGCAATCCAACTTGGCTCAGTCGCGGTCTCGGTAGTGGTCATGGTGTGGTGGCCTCCAAATGCATAGGCGAAGACGCGGCAAGGTGGGAGTCGGGAAGGGTGAGCAGCCGGCCGTATCCCGGCACCGGGTCGTTGATTCCGATCTGGCGCAGGGCAAACCAGATGCCGGCCTGGTTGCTGGTGATCACCGGCTTGCCGTGCCGGGCCTCGATCTCGGCGATCGCTTCCAGGCAGTGAAAGGTGGTGCAACTGATGAAGATCGCATCTGCCTCCGGCCGGTCGACGCGGTCAACCAAGTCGATCGCATCTCGCGGCGTCAACCGGCCGATCGCGGCATCGGTGGCACACTGCAACCCCGCGATCGCCGCCACCTGGAAGCCGCTGGCCTCGAAGAACCGGCGCTCGATCTCGTTCAACGCATCTAAGTAAGGCGTCGCGATCGCCAACGACGTGGCGCCAACCGCGCGCAGCGCCGCCAGCACCGCGGTTGTGGTCGTCGTCCCCTGGCGGCCGGTGGCGCGTTCGATCCGGGCGATCAATTCCCGGTCCCAGCCGATCCCATGGACCAGGCTGCCGGTAGTGCAGGCGAAGAGGATGAGGCCGGGGTCGATCGCGGTCAGCAGCCGGGCCGCCCGCTCCAGCTCCTCGCCGGCGAGCATCTCGCTCAGCGCGGCGGGGGTCACCTCGCCCCGCGACAACGGAATCGGCGCTGGATAGAGGCCGACACCGGGCGGCAGCGGCAAGGAATGCTCCTGCAGGACACTGGCATCGGTGGCGAGCGTAATCAAACCAATGCGTCCGCGTGAGCCATACATGGCGATGCTCCATCGACGGTGAACAGGCTCGACCAAGGCGGCGAATTGCCTGGCGCGCACGGAATCTATCACGAGATGGCGGTGGAGTGCTGGATGATACAGTGATTGACGGAGTCGTCGCTATCGCGTGACACCGCGCTCAGCCGCCACCCGCTCATGCCGCTCGTCCGGATCATGCCCTCAGGAGACCGATCGCGATGATTGATGATCCGGTTCTGGCCGCGGCGCCGGAGCCGGCCGACGCGCCACGGATGACGCGCGCCAGCCCACAAGGGGTGCTGGCGCTGCTGGCGGAGCCGAACCTGCGCCGGCTCTGGGCTGCCCAGGCATGGTCCGGCGCCGGCGAGGCGCTAGCGCAGATCGCTATGCCGTTGCTCGTCTATAGCCTGACGGGCTCGGCCGCGTTGGTCGGCTTCATTGCCCTCGTCCTGATCCTGCCGCGGGTCGTGCTGGCCCCGATCGCGGGGTTGCTCGCCGACCGCCTCAATCGGCGCCGGTTAATCATCCTGGCCGATACCGGGCGATTGGTCCTGGTCACATTAGTGCCGTTCGCGGCCGAGATCTGGCAGATCGCGGTGCTCGCGGTCGGCATCGCACTGGGCGACGCGGTGGCGCGGCCGGCGGAGCTGGCGTTGGTGCCCTCGGTGGCGGGACCGGACCGGCTGGTGCCGGCGTTGTCGCTGGTGCAGGTGACCCGCGGCATCATCCGGGTCGTCATCCCCGCCGCCGGCGCCGGCATCATCGCCACCTCCGGGCCAGGCCCCGCGTTTTGGATCCAAAGCCTCTGCTTCATTGGCCCGCTGTTCGCGCTCCGTAAGCTGGTGGTGCCGAGCGCCCTCCGCTCGACCGTCGATGACCGGGCCGGGCCCGGCGGCCTGTGGCAATCGGCGCGGCAGGAGATGGGGGAGGGGTTGCGGGCGGTCCGCACGATCCCGATCGTGCGCGGCGTCACCGCCTCCGAGATGCTCTGGCAGCTTGTCAGCGGCGCCCTCGTCGTGACCGCCGTCGTCTATACCCAGGAGACGTTGCAATTGGCGGCGCGGGCCGATGCCGCCTTCGCCTTGATGACCACGTTCTTCAGCGGCGGCGCCGTCCTCGGCGCCCTGGCGGCGAGCCGGGTCGAGCTTCGGATCGGTCGCCCGCGGCTGATGGCGATCGGCTACCTCGGCCCCCTCTTCCTGCTTGCCGCCCTTTTCACGCCGCCGCTGCCCGTGATCTACGCCGCCTGGTTTGCCCTCGGCTTCACCGATGCCTGGGCGGTGATCTCGTTTCAGGCCTATCTAGCGGAAGCGGTGCCGGAGCACCTGCGGGGTCGGGTCTACGCGACCTGGGGCGCCCTGGTGGCGCTGGCGGCGGCGATCTTCTTCTATGTGATGGGGATTGTCACCCCGCTGTTGGGCGCCCCGCTGACCTTTGCCCTGGTGGGCCTGATCGTCGGCCTCGGCGGCCCCGTGCTGCTCTGGCTGACCGGCGCCCTCCAGTCAATCCGCCACCACGGCCCGACCGCCGCGTAAGGGGAAATCCAGGTGATACAGAATCCGGGTGAACAGCGGAGGAATCGGGGCGTCGCTCCCGCCGAGGCGCTGGACTAGAAGTCCGCGCTGAACATCACGAAGTCCCTCCGGGACTGAGGACGGACGCTGGTCCGATCACCAAGCGATTACCCGGATTTCGTATGAGTGGTAGGGGCATCATAGCGTCGCGTCCGCGGGCGCTGGACAACTCTCCGGAGAGCCACGCAAGGCGAGGGGCCAGGCGGCGATACATCGCCGCCTGGCCTCACACAACGGTCGGTTAGGCCACCGCGGCGACCGGGCGACGGCCCCGGCCGCGGCCGCGATAGCAGTCGCCACAATAGACCGGGCGATTGGGGTCCGGCTGAAACCGGACCGCCGCCGGTTGGCCACACTCGTCGCACACGACCTGATAGGCCGCGGTCGAGGCGGAATCGGCGCTGGGGCGCTGCCGCGACCGCGAGCGGGGTCGGTCAGCCTCGGCGGCGACCCAGGCCGGCCGCCGCGGGTCGCGGCCGTAGGAGTCGGCCAACTGTTGCGCGTTGTCCACGACGCGATCCGCCGCCGGGTCGAGGCCGGGGGCATCGGCCGGGATCGGACGCGGCCGGCGTGGCTCGTGAGTGGGGCGTTGATTGACCGGGGCGGCGCGCTCTGGACGCCGGCGCTCCGGCTGACCGACCGCGATCGGTCCAGACTTGGCAAGCGACGGCGCGGCCGGTGGCGCGGCCGCGCCGTTGAGCGCCGTCTTCGCGCCGCGCCACGGCGAGCGTGGGATGCGCTTGCCGAGACCACGCTCCAATTGCCGCCATTTCGGGCCATCACCTTCGCCCAGGAGGGTAATGGCCCGGCCCTGACGTCCCATCCGGCCGGTGCGGCCGATGCGGTGCGTCAGCAGCTCGGGGGATTCCGGCAGCTCGACGTTGATCACCTGCGAAACGTGCGTCACATCGAGGCCGCGGGCGGCGACGTTGGTCGCCAGCAGGATCGGCACCGTGCCGGCCCGGAAATCGGCCATCACCCGGTCGCGGGCATTCTGCGAGAGGTTGCCCTGCAAGGCGGCAACCGGATAGCCGGCATGCTCGAGTTGGCGGGCGAGCTTCTTGACGCCGTGCTTGGTGCGACCAAAGACGAGGATCGACCCTTCGCCCCGGTGATCGAGCAGATCTTGGAGCGCGGCCAGCTTGTCGCCATTGACCACGTCGTAGGCATCGTGGTCGATCGGGGCGGAATCTTCCGGCCGGGGGTCGACCGTGACCGTGACCGGTTGGTTGAGGTGCCTGGTCGAGGTGGTGCGGACCCAATCGGGCACGGTGGCGGAGAAGAGCGCGGTCTGGCGATCGGGGGTGGCGCGGGCGATGATGCGATCGACATCGGGGGCAAAGCCGCGGTCGAGCATCTCGTCCGCTTCGTCGAGCACCAGGAGGCGGACCTTATCGAGCCAGAGCGCGCCCTGGTTCAGCAGGTCGAGCACCCGGCCGGGGGTGCCGACGACGATATTGACGCCGCGCCGGAGCTGATCGCGCTGCGGCCCGAACGCCTTGCCGCCATAGATCAGGCCGACGGTGACACCCTTGGCCTTGCCAAGCTGCTCCATGACGCCGCCCACCTGGATCGCCAGCTCGCGGGTCGGGGCCAGGACCAGGACTTGGACCTCGCGGCGGCGCGGATCGACCAGCTCGATCGCGGGGATGCCGAAGGCGAGGGTCTTGCCGGAGCCGGTGCGGGCCTGGCCGATGACATCGCGGCCATCGAGCAGGGCGGGCAGGGCGGCGGCTTGGATTGGGGTCGGCGTGGCAAAGCCGAGCCGGTCGAGCGTTTGGAGCATCGCCGGGCTGAGACGCAGCGAATCGAACGAGGCAATGGCCTCGTTGGTTGAAGTACCGTGAGTTTGAACAGACAACAGAAAGATTCCTTCAGTTCGCGCGGCGCATGGCAAAAGCAAGCAAGGAGAAACGGCGGAGCCGGTCAGTACGGCTCGACGTCCCCTGCGCTACGCGAAAAAGGTGGGGTCCATTGGCGTACTGTCGCATGGCGAAACGGCCATGCATCCCTTACGATTACGAAGTATACCATAAGTTATGTCATGCGTGCGGTAGGCGCTCGATCCACGGACGTCAGCACGCGGGATCAAGGGAGACGACCCGATCCTGGACAGACGCGTGTGTTCCCGAGCAGATCAGCGCGACCGGGCGTTGCTGATCGACCCTGCCGTGCCGTGCGGGCCGCCACTCCATCAGGATCAAGGCGACTGGCAGGAGCTACAACATAGTCGTAGATCGCTGAAAAATGGAGGCTTCATGGCTGGGCACCGGGCGACGGTCTGCCTCACATTCGATTTCGATGCGATCTCGCTCTGGATCGGACCGATGGGGGCCACGTCGCCCAGCGCGATCTCGCGCGGCGAGTTCGGCGTGGTCGGGGTCGAGCGCATCTTGCGCCTGCTGGCCCAAACGGGGGTGCCGGGGACTTTCTTCGTCACCGGGCATACGGCCGACACCTACCCGGCGGCGGTGCGAACGAGCGCCGCCGCCGGGCACGAGATCGGGCATCATGGCTACCTGCACGAAAACCCGGCCGCGCTCACGAAGGACGAAGAGCGAGCGGTGCTGGAGCGCGGGTTCATGGCGCTGCAATGGGCGGCGGACGTGCGGCCCGCCGGCTATCGGTCGCCGGCCTGGGACAACAGCCCGCACACGGTCGAACTGCTGCTGGAGGCGGGGGTTCAGTACGAAAGCTCACTCATGGGGCAGGATTTTCAGCCCTACTGGTGCCGGGTGGGGGATGTGATCCAAGCGGACGGACCATACCTGTTCGGGCCGGAGGTCGATCTGGTCGAACTGCCGGTGAGCTGGATCCTCGACGATTTCCCCCATTTTGAGTATCTGTCGCTGCCGAACCGGCGCTCGCCGGGGCTGTCGGCGGCGTCGAAGGTGGAGGAGATCTGGCGCGATGAGTTCACCTACATGTATCGCGAGGTCGAGGGCGGCATCTACACCCTGACCATGCACCCGCAGGTGATCGGCCGGGGACACCGGATGCTGATGCTGGAGCGGTTGATCGCCTTCTTCCAGGAACACGACGGGGTCCGGTTCGCGACGCTGGGCCGGGTGGCGAGCGAATGGCGTGCCGCGAACGGGCGGCAGCTGATATCTTCCCAATAACGGGCCAGGGC
>JACCYK010000385.1 GCA_013696525.1 Chloroflexia bacterium | reverse complement strand
TTCGCCACGGTCGAGCACACCGCCGGTCGGGTTGGCCGGGCTGTTGATGATGAGCAGCCTCGTGTGCGGCGTGATTAGGGTCGCCAGCTCATCGACATCGAGCCGGAAGTCGTTCTCTTCCCGCAATGGGCTGGGAATGGCGCGGGCGCCGACGAAGTCGATCATGCTGCGATAGATCGGGAACCCCGGATCGGGGTAGATCGCATCATCACCAGCCTCGAGCAACGCCAGGATGGCAAAGAACATGATCGGCTTGCCGCCGGGGGTGACGACGACGTTTTCCGGGCCGTAATCGATGCCGCGCGACCGATTGATGTAATCGGCGATCACCTGTCGCAACTCGGGCTGGCCGGCGGACGGCCCGTAATTGGTCCAACCCTCGCGCAGGGCGGTGGCGCCGGCCTCGACCACGTTGGCCGGGGTGTCGAAATCGGGCTCGCCGACTTCGAGGTGGATGATGTCCTTGCCCTCTGCCTCCAGCGCCCGCGCCCGGACCAGTACCTCGAAGGCGGTCTCGGTGCCGAGCCGGCTCATCCGCTTGGCGAGCTTCATTGGTTCCCCTCCGGTGATCCGATTCGGTCGTGTCATTACCGCGTCCTAGCATACCGAACGGAGGCGCCGAATGCGGGAGAGCCGCGCCACTGGCTATCAATAGGCGCGGCTCTCGTGGACTGGTGAGCGACGGGTCGGACCGTTGACTCAACTCGCTAGAGATTGCGTGAACTCGACGACGTCGGCCGCGAGGCGCTCCGTTCTCTCCCATTGGATGTTGTGTTCGGCGCCGGCGTAGACGACGAGCCGGGCGCGGGTGATCGCCGTCATCAGCGCCTCCTGCTCGCGGCGAGGACAGATCGGATCCGCGTCGCCCCAGACGATGAGCGTCGGCGCCTGGATCTTTCCTAGCTCCGCCGAGAAATCGGATGTCATGACTGATTGAAATCCTGCCTGCCAGACACGCGCCGGCACCTTCAAACTCTCGTGGACGACGATGTCGTGAAACGCCGGCGACATCCCCGGGGTCGCCTGAAACTCGCGAACGAAGTCCGCGTCGATCGGGTCCGTCATCTTGGCGATGGCGATGTCCCACAATTCCCGGACCGCCGCGTTGCCGCGCCAGGTCGTGACGGTCCCGACGAGCACGAGCCCAGAGGTACGCTCGGGGTGGTCCATCGCGAAGCGCTGGGCAATGTCGCTGCCGAGCGAATAGCCGACGATGACGGCCGAAGCCAGCCCCAGGGCGTCGAGGAACGAGTAGACGTCCGCCGCGAAGTGGTCGAAGTCGTCGCCCGTCGCGGGGTGGTTGGCATCACCATGACCTCGAAGGGTCGGGGCAATGGCGTGGATCGACGGCGGCAGGTAGGGGAGCACCGGCTCCCACGAGCGCAACGAGTCGCTCATGCCGTGCAAGAGCACCACGGGGACGCCGTTCGGATCCCCCTGCACGACGTACGGCAGGGTGACTCCGGTGGACAGCGAAACGGACTTGATCGCGGTTTGTGCATGTGTCGTCAAAGTTCCGGTCTCCTTCGTTGTCAACATCACCGTGCGGCACGCGGCAGCGGATGTGCCGTGGCGATTCGCCAGGACACCACTGCCACCGCCAAGATTCATCGTCGTTCACCGCCCGCGGCGGCGCCTCTGCCAGGGGGTAGAACCGGGTGGGAGATTCGGTGCCAGACGCTATCGTCAGTGATCTCTGCCAGGCGGCAGAGCACGACGTTTGGCTCACGGTTCATGGAGGGCGACGAGGTAGACGGGGCACCGCTCAGCAGGCCGCGCAACGCTCGATCGCGTCCAAGCTTCGCATTCGCGGTTGACAGCGCGCGGCAACCTGACTAGAGTGCCGTACAATCGGCGGCATGGATGGGATTGAGACGGGCGCGTAGCGACGACGGCGGGCGATGCGCTCGATGATGACGAGGGAATGGCCCGACGTGGGTGTTGCCCTCGCCCCGACATACCGCGTGCGCGGTTTGGAGCCACGAAAATTGGCCGGCGATGTTGAGCGAACGGAGGTCAACGATGATGCACCGGCGGACGTTTCTGACGATCTCGGCGGGACTGGCGACGGCGCCCGCGCTCCGGTGGACCGGGGCGTTGGCGCAGGACGCCACGCCAACCGCCGACGAGGACTTGCTCGATCTCGACCGGTTTGGCCCGGTGGCCGCCAGCTCGCCGTATACGCTCGCCTTCTTCCAGCCGTATCCGAACAACGAGTTTTGGCAGCGGTTGCAGGGCGCGGTCGAGGCGCGAGCCGAAGCCGACGGGGTCACGGTCGAGGTCTACGCGCTCGGCTCGAACGAGGTGGCCGATCAGGTGGCGCAAATGGAGGCGGCGGTGGCGGCCGCGGTTGACGGCATCATCCTCGGTACGATCAACGCCGCCGGTGTCGTGCCGGGGGTGGAGGCGGCCAACAATGCCGGCATCCCGGTGATCGCGGTCGATACCGCCCCGGCCGGCGGCGAGCTGGTCAGCTTGGCTCAGACGGACAACGTGGAAGCCTCCGCCGCGGCCGGGGCTTTCATCGCCGAGGCGATCGGCGAGGCGGGCAAGGTGCTCAACCTCCAGGGCGAAATGGGGAACCAGACCGCCCAGGCCCGGAATGAAGGGCTGCATCGGGTGCTGGACGGCTTTGCCGAGATCCAGGTGATCGATCAGAGCGCGAACTGGACGCAGGAGCTCGGGCTTTCGATCACCGAGAACGTCCTGACCTCCGATCCCGACCTAGTGGCCATCTTTGGCGCGAACGATCCAGCGGCGTTGGGCGCGGTCCAAGCGGTCAAGGCCGCTGGCCGGGACGACATCGTGATCGTCGGGTTCGACGGCAACCCGTCGGCGTTCGAGGCGGTGCAGGCGGGCGACATGGCCGCCGACATCGCCCAGTTCCCGGAGCGGATGGGGACGTACGGGGTAGACCTGATGGTGCTCCACCTGAACGGCGAGGAGGTCGAGGCGCTGGTCGATACCGGCACCGCCGTGGTCACCGCCGAGAATGTCGAGGTTTTCCTCGGTATAGTCAGCTAACCGGCCGGTGGCGGACCTGGTTTCGCCCGTCCGAGATGACGAGCCGCTGCTGGCGCTCCGGGGCGTCGGCAAGCGGTTCCCCGGCGTCGTCGCCCTTGATGACGTCAGCTTCGACTTGCGCCGGGGCGAGGTCCATGTGCTCGTCGGTGAGAACGGGGCGGGAAAATCGACCCTGGTGAAACTACTGTCCGGCATTTATCAGCCGGACAGCGGCGAGATCTTGTACGACGGGCAACCGGTCTCGATCCCCAGCCCGTACGCGGCGCAACGGATGGGGATCAGCACCGTGCATCAAGAACTGAACCTGGTGCCGGAGCTCGACATCGGCCGCAATATCCTGCTCGGCCGCGAGCCGATGCTGGCGCCGGGGATCATCGACTACCGGTCGCTCTACCGGTCGGCGCGGGAGCCGCTGGCGGCGTTGGGGCTGCCGCTCGATCCCCGGCGCAAGGTCCGCACCCTGGGGATCGCCTTGCAGCAGACCGTGGAGATCGCGAAAGCTTTAATCGCGAATGCGCGGGTGTTGATCCTGGACGAGCCGACGGCGGCCATTACCGCCGAGGAAGCGGATCAACTGTTCACCATCGTCGATCAGCTCCGGGCGCGTGGGACCGCCATCATCTTTATCTCGCATCACCTGGAAGAGGCGTTCCGGATCGGTGATCGGGTCACCGTGCTGCGAGATGGCCGCCTGGTCGACACGCTGCCGCTGGCGGCGACCAACCAGCAAGCGATCATCCGAATGATGGTCGGGCGCGAGCTGATCCAACAGTTTCCGGAGCGGAAATCGACGCCCGGCGAGGTCGCGCTCGGGGTCACGCGGCTCAACCGGACCGGCGTTTTGCATGACATCACGTTTGAGGTGCGCCGGGGCGAGATCGTCGGCCTCGCCGGCTTGATCGGAGCGGGGCGGACCGAGGTGGCGCGGGCCATCTTTGGGATTGATGCGATTGACAGCGGCGAGATCACGATCAACGGCCTCCCGGTCCGGGTCGCCAACCCGCGGGCCGCGGTCCGGCGGGGGCTGGCCCTGTTGCCCGAGGATCGCAAGGCGCAGGGGCTCGTGCTGCTGATGTCGGTCGCCGACAATGTGGTTCTGGCGGCGCCGGGACAGATGGACGCGGCCGGTGGCTTGGTACCACCGAAGAACCGGGCGAACGTTGCCCGCCGCTTCGTGGATGCGCTGCGGATTCGGACGCCGTCGGTCGGGCAGCAGGCCCGGCTGCTGTCGGGCGGAAACCAGCAAAAGGTGGTGCTCTCGAAGTGGCTGCTGACGGAAGCCGACATCTTCATTTTCGATGAGCCGACGCGCGGGATTGATGTCGGCGCCAAGGTCGAGGTCTACCGGCTGATGAACGATCTCTTGGAGCGTGGCGCGGCGATCATCATGATCTCCTCGGAGCTGCCGGAGGTGCTGGGCATGAGCGATCGCATCCTGGTGATGCGGGGCGGCCGGATCGTGGCCGAGCTGGCGGGGCTGGACGCTACCCAAGAGCGGATCATGCAGTCCGCGGCGGCCGGCTCCATCCAGGAGCGGATCGAGGACGTGGCGTGAGCAACGCGGCGAGTCAGGCGTTGGGTCTAGACCTGAGGCGCATAACGTTCGGCAACGTTTGGCAGGTGATCGGGCCACTGGCGAGCTTGATCATCCTGTCATTGTTGATATGGTGGGCCGAGCCGGTCTTCATGAGCCCCCAGAATTTGCTCAACGTGGCTCGCCAGGCGTCGCTGACGGCGATCCTGGCGACCGGGATGACGTTCGTGATCCTGACCGGCGGCATCGACCTCTCGGTGGGGTCGATGGTTGCCTTGTCGTCGGTCTGCGGCGGTCTGCTGATGTGGGAGTTTGGCTGGCCGATGTGGCCGGCGGTCCTGGTGATGGTGGTCGTTGGCGGCTTGCTCGGCCTGATCAATGGCGCGATCGTGACGCTGGGGCGGATCCCGCCATTCATCGTCACCCTCGGCACGATGCAGATTTTTCGCGGCGCCGCCTTGCAACTAACCGACGGCAAACCGATATTCGACCTCACGGCCTTCCAGCCAAGCTTTTCGATGTGGGGCACCGGCGACCTGGGCGGCATCCCGGCGCCGGTCATCATCACCCTGGTGGTATTCGTTGCTGGTTGGCTGATCTTGCGGTACACCCGGCTGGGGCTCTATACCTACGCGATCGGCGGCAACGAGCAGGCCACACGCTTTTCCGGCGTCCAGATTAATCGCTACAAGCTGGGCGTCTACGGCCTGATGGGCGTGACCGCCGGCGTGGCCGCCGTGATGTGGAGCTCGCGGCTGAACTCGACCCAGCCAACGGTGGCGACCGGGGAGGAGCTGAACGCGATCGCCGCCGTCGTCATCGGCGGCACCTCGCTGTTTGGCGGCGAGGGATCGATCGTCGGCACTCTCATTGGGGCGCTGCTGATGGCCGTCATCCGGAACGGGCTGACCTTGCTGCACGTTCCTTCTTTCTACCAGCAGATGGTGATTGGCGCGGTGGTCGTGCTGGCGGTCCTGATCGACCGGCTGCGACGGCGCGAAACCGCGTGATCGTTTGACGTTCGCATAGGCTCGGAGATCGACGCGCATGGCGACAAGCATGAGCTGGGAATATCTGGTCGAAGAAGAGCCCGCTGAGGAACGGCTGAACGAGCTCGGGGCCAACGGGTGGGAACTGGTCAGCGTGGCGGCGCGTGGATCAGTTGTCGTCTCGTATTTCAAGCGTCCCGTGGCTGACCTGAGGCAGCGGGTCACCCTCGACCACCGGCAACGTTTCGTTGCCGCGGCTGGCAACCAGACGGGATCGGAGGCGTAATCGTGCGACGCGGCGGCATCCTGCATCCCGCGCTCGGTCATCTTCTGTCGAGCCTGGGCCACACGGACTACTTCACGATCTGCGACCAGGGGTTCCCGATCCCAACGCGGCCGGCGCGGATCGATCTGGCGCTGGTGGACAACATCCCGACCGTGCTCGATGTAGTGCGTGCCGTCCACGCCGAATGGTCGATCGACCGGGTCGTGATTGCCTCGGAGATGATCGAGTTCAGTCACGAGTTTTTCCAGGCGCTGCGCCAGGTGCTGCCGGAGGTGCCGTACGAGGCGGTGTCGCATCTGGAGTTGAAGCGGCTGGCCCGCGACAGCCGCGGCACGGTGCGGACCGCCGACACGATCCCCTACTCCAATCTGATCCTAGTGTCGGGGTAGCCGCCACGGTTGACGCGACCGCGGTGAGATTGCAGCTCCAATGCGGCAATCAAGGTCGAGGGGCACCCCGCGAAGCCAGGGTGCCCCTCGGGCCGTCAACGCTGTCGTGGATCGCTGGTTGCGGAGCCGGCCAGCGGACCGAGGTTTTCGGATCGCTGGCCGGTGCCGCGTCAAGCCCGCGGCGGGATGTTCTGGTTGAAATGGAACAGGTTCTCCGGGTCGTACCGCCGCTTGATTTCCACGAGACGTTCGAAGGTCGTGCCTGGATACGCCTCACGCACGCGCTGGGTGCCTT
>JACCYK010000374.1 GCA_013696525.1 Chloroflexia bacterium | reverse complement strand
CCGCGGACACCGCCAACTCATGGTAAGGTCGCGGCGTCATCGCTGGGCGCTTCGTTCCGCGCCCGGAACGTGTTGGATGCGCACCATGACCCGCATCATGGAGTTGACCAAATGATCGACCCGGGTCTTGAGGGGCGGGTCGCCCTGGTCACGGGCGGCAACCAGGGCATCGGCGCCGCCACGGTCCGCGCCCTGGCGGCCCAGGGGGCGGCGGTCTTCCTCACCTATCTGCGACTGGATGGGGCCGACCCCGGCGTCGTCGCCACCGGCCGGGCGGACTACGCCGCCAGCCGCGCCCGGTCCGGCCACGACCTGGCGGCGGAGATCGCGCGATCGGGCGGGCGCGCCGCCGCCTGGGAAGCCGACCTCGCCGATGCGAGCGTGGTGCCCGAGCTGTTCGATCGGGCGGAAGCCGCGCTGGGCCCGGTGGAAATCCTCGTCAACAACGCCGACACCTGGCAGGCCGACAGCTTTTTGGCGGCGCCCGCCGACCGCTTCGGCCGCGGCCTGAACGCGGTTAGCGCCCGCACCATCGATCATGTGTTCAGCGTCAACAGCCGGGCCGGCGCCCTGCTGATCGCCGAGTTTGGCCGCCACCACCAGGCTCGTGGCGCCACCCGCGGCCGGGTCATCAGCCTCACCACCGGTCCCGCCGCCGGGTTCGCCGAGGAAGTCTCCTATGGCGCCAGCAAGAACGCCTTGGAAAGCTTTACGATCGCGGCGGCGGCGGAGCTGGGGCGATTCGGCGTCACGGCGAACATCGTCTGTCCGCCCCCGACCGATACCGGCTGGATCTCGGCTGAGATGGCGGCCGAGTTCGCCCGGCAGGGGCCGCTCTACCATGTCGGGCAGCCGGAGGACATCGCCGAGGTGATCGTCTTTCTCGCCTCCGATCAAGCGCGCTACGTCACCGGCCAGCGGATCACCATCGCCTGAGCCGCCGGCCAGCACCATGGAGGCCACCCCAAATGCCGACCTATGCCTACGCCTGTCCCGAATGCGACGCCCATTTCGACCTGGCACGGACCTGGAGCGATGCCACCGACCCCGCTCCCTGCCCGGTCTGCGGCGCCCCCGGCCGCCGCGTCTTCACCATGCCGAAGCTGCTCTTCAAAGCCGACCCCCGCGATGTCCGCCCCTATTGGCACAACCACGACGGGTATAGTCATCAACATGCCCCTCGCCGTGGACGGCACCGTCTACCAAATGAAGATCATTAGCCAGAGCGAATACAACCGCGGTTGAAGAAAAAGGAGATCATCCACCGCGCGTACGTTCTGGCTCCCAGCCCGGACGAGGCCCCCGGCCACCGCGACGGGACGCTGTCCCCCCGACGCCGAAGCAACTGTTCATGCTAGCGGCATGTCACGTTGCCCGGGTGGGGCGGCGGGCGGCGTCGGCGACAATGCGATCGAACGTGTTGGCATCCATTCGAGCTCTCCTACATGCGCGACAACAAAAGACGCTCAAGGTCTCCGCGGGCCGTCCGCGGGACACCCGTGGCGGAGACGTTCGAAGCCGGTGTCCCGCGCCATCATCCGCGCTGGCCGTGCTCCGTCAGACCAGTGCTCCCCACGCATGCGCCCGCGATGAGCGGGGAGCGCGCGGCGGGGCGTGCCTCAGAACAGATCGGTGCCCGGCCAAACCGGAAAGCAACCTTCCTCCCAGGGTACGTCCCGGCGCCGCCGATGGCATGGGTAAAAATAAGCATTTCTGGGGACGATTTTGGCATTGTCTAGAATCTGGGCCGGTCCCATTGGCGCTGATCGCGAACCATCATCGGCGATGCATTCACCCCACTTCGAATCGGGGCCTGCCTGTTGGTCACGAGACCCGCGAGACCTTGGCTTGGCGGAGAGTGCCGGAACTCCAGGGGCTTGGCCCGCTCGGTGCGGGACAAGGTCGATCCTATTGGTCGTCCCGCTGAGCCTGGGACGCCATTCGCGACACCGATTCTCCCATCCCGGACCCGTATCCCTAATTAGAAATGGTCAATTTTCCCCATGTGTCCCCGGCCAGCGGTCGCTAGGCTGGAACAACGGAAGCATGCTGGCTTTCAACCGAGAAGACCTCGAGGAAAGGACGGACGACGACATGAACGACCGCATTTGCTACCGGTATCGGATCATCGGCATGTTGCTCATCGCGTCGCTGCTGGCGCTCACGGTGCTGCCGTCGTGACCCTGCCGGTCGCGGCGCAGCGGGCGGACAGCGACGGCGACGGGCTGTTCGATGAGGACGAGACGGCGGTCTACGGCACCGACCCGGACCGCGCCGACACCGATGGGGACGGGGTCAGCGATG
>JACCYK010000341.1 GCA_013696525.1 Chloroflexia bacterium | reverse complement strand
TCCCCACGTTGATGTGCGGCTTGGTCCGCTCAAAGCGCTGCTTGGCCACCCTGCTTGCTCCTTCACTGCATCATGTCCCTTCACCGCCAGCTCAGCGGCCGAAGGGTCGAAACCTTCTCAAATGCGGAGTGGCGTTCAGGCGTGAACGCCACTCCGGTCCTCCGTCGTTCTAATCTCGTCGTGCCTTTGCCACCATCTCTTCGGCCAACGTCGTTGGCAGCGGCGCGTAATGGTCAAATTGCATCGAGTACACGGCCCGCCCCTGGGTCGCCGACCGTAGGTCCGTCGCGTACCCGAACATTGAGGCCAGGGGCACAAACGCCCGCACGACCTGAGCCCCGGCCCGCTCTTCCATCCCCTGGATTTGGCCACGCCGGGCATTCAAGTCGCCAATGACGTCACCCATGAACTCGTCCGGGGTCGTCACCTCGACTTCCATCACTGGCTCGAGGATTGCCGGCTTGCCACGTCGAATCGCTTCCTTGACCGCCAGCGAGCCGGCGATCTTGAATGCCATTTCCGACGAGTCAACGTCGTGGTACGAACCGTCGACCAACGTCGCCTTGAGATCGACCACCGGGAACCCGGCCTGACCACCGGTCAGCATCGATTCGCGAATGCCCTGATCCACCGGCGAGATGTATTCGCGGGGAATGGAACCGCCGACGATCTTGTCCACAAACTCGTAACCGACACCCCGCTCCTGCGGCGCGAACTCGACGATCACGTGGCCATACTGGCCCTTGCCGCCGGACTGTCGGATGTGGCGACCCTCGGCCCGAATCGGCACCGTGATGGTTTCTTTGTAGGCCACCTGTGGCCGCCCAACGTTGGCGTCGACCCGGAACTCCCGCATCATGCGGTCGACGATCACTTCCAGGTGAAGCTCGCCCATTCCTTCGATCACGGTTTGTCCGGAATCTTCATCTGTATGGAGCCGGAAGGTCGGGTCTTCTTCGGAGAGGCGAGCCAGCGCGTGGCCCATCTTGTCTTGGTCGGCCCGGGTCTTGGGCTCGATCGAAACCGAAATGACCGGCTCAGGGAAGGTGATCGCCTCGAGGACCACCGGGTTTGCCGGGTCGCAGAGGGTATCACCGGTAAAGGTGTTTTTGAGCCCGATCACGGCGGCAATATCGCCGGCCGCGACCGCTGGGATCTCTTCCCGGCTGTTGGCGTGCATCCGCAGCAGCCGGCCGACCCGCTCACGATCGCCTTTGGTTGAATTCAGAACGTAGCTACCAGAATCAAGCGTTCCCGAGTAGACCCGGATGTAGGCCAGCTTGCCGACATGGGGATCGGAAACGATCTTGAACGCCAGGCCGGAAAACGGCTGACCAGGCTCGACGCTCCGCACCAGCTCGTCGCCGGATCGCGGGTCGGTGCCCACCACCGGCGGCACATCGAGCGGTGACGGCAGGTAGGACACGATCGCGTCCAGCATCCGTTGCACGCCTTTATTCTTGAGGGCGCTGCCGCAAAGCACCGGCACCAGGGAACCAGCGATCGTCGCCGCCCGCAGCCCAGACGTCAGATCCTCAACCGAGATGTCGTCTTCTTCGAGGTATCGCATCATCAGAACTTCATCAGTTTCGGCGATGGCTTCGATGAGCTGCTGGCGGGCTTCGCGCGCTTGCTCGACAAAGTCGGCCGGGATGTCAGTCTTTTCGATGTTCTGGCCCATCTCGTCATGGAAGATATAGGCCACCTCGTGCATGAGGTCGATGATGCCGAGGAACTCCGCCTCGGCGCCGATCGGCAGCTGAATCCGCACCGGCTTCGCCTTCAGACGATCGATGATCATCTCGATCGTGCGCTCGAACGATGCTCCGGTACGGTCCATCTTGTTGACGAAGCAGATCCGGGGCACGCTGTACTTATCGGCCTGCCGCCACACCGTCTCAGACTGCGGCTCGACCCCGGCCACGGCGTCGAACACCACCACGCCGCCATCGAGCACGCGCAACGACCGCTCAACCTCGACCGTGAAATCGACATGGCCGGGGGTATCGATGATGTTGATCCGATGATCGTCCCAGGAACAGGTCGTGGCGGCGGCGGTGATAGTGATGCCGCGCTCGCGCTCCTGGACCATCCAGTCCATCGTCGCCGCGCCTTCATGCACCTCACCCGGCCGGTGGACACGACCGGTGTAATAGAGAATGCGCTCGGTTGTCGTCGTCTTGCCGGCGTCGATATGGGCGATGATCCCGATGTTCCGGGTCTTCGCCAATCGTGCCTCGACCTCGCCGACGTCTGGTCTGATTGCGGTCGCGGTGCTCATAACATTCCTAGGCTACTGGCTGTCGGCGAGAAATCTGCCAACACACGTGTCGCCGCGCGATTCCCAAGAACGGAAGGCGCACGGGCCATCTAAAATCGTCCGTAGTGCGAAAACGCCCGGTTCGCCTCGGCCATACGGTGGGTATCTTCCCGCCGCTTGATCGTCGCCCCGGTGTTGTTAAATGCATCCAGCAGCTCGTTGGCGAGCTTTTCGTCCATCGACTTGCCGCTCCGGCTCCGGGCCGATTGCAGCAGCCAGCGCATCGCCAGCGAGGTGCGGCGGGCGCCTTCAATCTGCACGGGTACCTGGTAGGTCGCGCCGCCGACCCGGCGTGGCTTGACTTCGAGTAGCGGCGTCGCGTTGTACAAAGCCTGCTCGAACACCTCAAGCGGCTCGCGCCCGGTTCGCTGCTGGATTGTCTCCATCGCGGTGTAGACAATCCGCTCGGCGGTTCCCTTCTTCCCTCGCTGCATCACCTTGTTGATGAACTTCGCGAGGACCTCACTCTGAAACCGCGCGTCTGGCACCATCACCCGGCGCTGAACCTTCGACCGCCTCGGCATAGCTTTCCCCTAACACCTTCGTTTCGACATCCTTAGCACGCCAAAAAGCGGTCAACGCCCATAGGCGTCCGGCCGCTTCTCGTACCGTCTTCGCTCAGTTCCGCCGGAGCGGAGCGCCCAAGGACCCGAAGCGGCGGAGCTGCCCGCCGCGGATCAGAGCTAGTTAGCTCGTCTTGGGCGCTTTGGTTCCGTACTTGGACCGCGCTTTCTTGCGGTTGTCTACACCGCGGGCATCCAGCGTGCCCCGAACAATGTGGTATCGGACGCCGGGAAGGTCTTTCACCCGCCCGCCGCGAACCAGCACCGCCGAGTGCTCCTGCAGGTTGTGCCCTTCACCCGGAATGTAGGCCGTCACTTCCATTTGATTGGACAGACGCACCCGGGCGATTTTGCGCAGCGCCGAGTTAGGCTTCTTCGGCGTCATGGTCTTGACTTGCGTACAAACACCGCGCTTCTGCGGGGCATTTGTCCCCGCCCGCAGCCGGCCGGCATACCGCCCAACCGTGCTGTTCGTGAAGCCCAATGCTGGCGCCTTGGTCTTCTTCTTGACGCTTTTTCGGCCCTTGCGAACCAACTGATTGATCGTCGGCACGACCACTCCTAGCCGGACAGGAGGCTTGTTCCAACCGTGCTCTGCCACATCGGCAGCTGCGGTGCCACCTGTCTCGTGAGGGAGACCTCACAGACATGCCCGCCTTGCGGCGGACACAAGCGAGAATTGTACTTCCCCGCCGCCCTCTTCGTCAAGTCATTTTCAAAGCGTTCAGCGGTGGCGATGAGTCAAAATCGGGTTGCCGGCCAGGCTAGAATCCGCCTGGCCGGCAGTAACCCGAACTGGCTAAACTTCGTCTTCTGTATCGGCGCTCGTCACGAACGCCAGCTCAACCGGCTCCGTCTCGTCACCGTCGTCAGCGAGGCCGTCACCGTCGTCCGTGAGCCCGATGCTTTCGGCGTTCAGCGACGGCGGCACCAAGCCCGCCTCCATCAACTCGGCCAGATCCTCTTCCGTCGCCGGTTCGACCGGTTCCAGCACCGCTTGCGAGGTCGCGGCCAGGTTGGCCAGCTGCAGCTCCTCGGCCGCGCTCAGCTCCGCCCCCGGCACGACGCCGAAGCCCGAGCCAGCGGGGATGAGCTTGCCGATGATGACGTTTTCCTTCAGGCCGCGGAGACGATCGACCTTGCCGTTGATCGCCGCTTCGGTCAGCACCCGCGTCGTCTCTTGGAACGACGCCGCGGAAAGGAACGAGTCCGTCTCCAGCGACGCCTTCGTGATCCCCAGCAACACCGGTATCGCCGTCGCCGGCTCGCCGCCTTGAGCGAGGATGTCCTCGTTGATCTGGTTGAACTCGAAGCGGTCAATCCGCTCTTCCTGGAGGAAGTCGGTGTCGCCGGGATGGGTGATGCTCACCTTCCGCAGCATTTGGCGGCAAATCACTTCAATGTGCTTGTCGTTCGTGTTGACGCCTTGCGAGCGGTAGACGCGCTGCACTTCATCAATGATGTAGCGCTGAACCTCGTCCCGCCCCTGCGTCAACAGGATAGTCTGCGGGCTCTTCGCCCCATCGGTGAGCTGCTGGCCCGGCACCACACGATCGCCATCCGAGGCGAAGATTTGGTAGGCAATCGGCACCGTGTGCTCGACCCGCTCCTCCTTCTCGTTCCGCACGTAGATCGTGCGCTCATCAAGGTAGAAGGTGCCGTCGATGGCGGACACCAGCTTTTGATCGTCTGGTCCGATCGCCATTACGGTCTTGTCCTTGACCACAAGTGAGCCGGTGGCCAGCGCTGGATCCCACCCCGGAGCGAGCCGGTACAGGCGCTGATCCTGCTCGACCGCCGTGATCGCCAAAATCCGGCCGGTGTCGGTCTGTTCGATCGAGACGACGCCTTCGCGATCGGCTTGCAAGGCGGCGCCCTTCGGCTCCCGTGCCTCAAACAGCTCCTCGACTCGGGGCAGACCGGTCGTAATGTCGGCGCGAGCCACGCCACCGGTGTGGAACGTTCGCATCGTCAATTGCGTTCCGGGCTCACCAATCGATTGCGCCGCGATGATGCCTACCGCTTCACCCAACCCAACCAGGCGACCACTCGCCAGGTTTCGGCCGTAGCAGAGCCTGCACACACCATGCGTCGCTTCGCAGGCCATGAC
>JACCYK010000331.1 GCA_013696525.1 Chloroflexia bacterium | reverse complement strand
GTGCTGATGCGGGGCGCCTGCCTGCGGCCCGCCGAGATCGGCCTGCTGGCGGCACTGAATCGGACCCATGCCTCGGCTCACCGCCGGCCGCGGGTCGCGATCCTCGCCACCGGTGACGAGCTGGTCGATCCCGGGCAGGAGGCGGGACCGGGCCAAATTCGCAATAGCAACACCCCAATGGTGGAGGCGATGGTGCGCCAATGTGGCGGCGAGCCGCGCGTCCTCGGCGCCGCGGGCGACACCACGGCGGACCTCCGGGCAAAGCTGAGCGCTGCCCGCGGCGCCGACCTGCTCATTACCACGGGCGGGGTCTCGGTCGGTGATTACGACGTGGTCAAGGACGTCTTGCGCTTGGAAGGGCGGATCGATCTCTGGCAGGTGCGGATGAAGCCCGGCAAGCCGCTCGCCTTTGGCGAGCTATCCGGCGTGCCGCTGCTCGGCCTGCCCGGCAATCCGGTCGCCGCCGCGGTTGCCTTCGAGCAGTTCGCCCGGCCGGCGATTCGCGCCATGCTCGGCCACCGCGACCTGATGCGGCCGACCGTCCGTGCCCGGCTGGCCAGCCGGGTGGAGAACCACGGTGGCCGGCGGCAGTTCGTGCCGGTCCGGGTCGAGGCGGCAGCGGACGGGTTCGTTGCGAACCCGAGTGGGTCGCCCGGAGCGGGAAGCTTGGCGGCCTTGACACGCGCCAACGGCCTGCTCGTGGTGCCCGAGACGATGGCGGTCGCGGCGGCGGGCGACCTGTTCCCGGTGCAACTGCTTGATTGGGAGGCGTGACCGTTGCCGGCGACATTGCGAAGCTCGCGTTAACATGTATATCAATGACCATTGATATAATATTCGGCGATCAGCGGCAGCGCTGGCGACACGACGTTCAGCGAGCGCGATCCAGGTGGGGTAACGATGCCGGTGGTGGGGAATCAAGGGAGCAAACCGAGGATGTCGCCGGGGCTCGTCCGGTTGTCGTGGGCGGTCGTCGTGATCTTGGCGCTCGGGCTCGGGCTCGGCGGTTCAACCGCGGGTCAAGAGGCGACGCCGGCCGCCATCGCGCCCTCCACGCCGGGCATCGATCCGGCGAGCTTGGGCGGCCGGGTCGTCGCCGACGGCTCCTCGACCGTCTGGCCGATCACGGTCGAGGTCGCGGAGCGGTTCGCGACCGTTGCGTCCGGGGTTCAGATCGACGTCGAGATCTCCGGCACCGGCGGCGGCTTCGAGCGGTTCTGCGCCGGCGAGACGGATGTCCAGAATGCCTCGCGCCCGATCGAGCCGGACGAGGAAGCGGCCTGCGCCGCGGCCGGTGTCACCTATCACGCCTTCGAGATCGGCTTTGACGGCATCACGGTCGTCGTCAATCCCGAGAACGACTACCTTGATTGCCTCACCGTTGACCAATTGCGGCAGCTTTGGGAGCCCGATTCGCCGGAGCGGGTTTGGAGCGACTTGAACCCGGACTGGCCGAATGAAGTGATCGATCTCTATGGCCCCGGCGCGGCCTCCGGTACCTTCGATTACTTCACCGAAGCGATCGTCGGCGAGGCGGGTGCTTCGCGCACCGATTACACGCCGAGCGAGAACGATCTGGTCCTGGTGGAGGGCGTGGCCAGCGACCCGCATGCGCTCGGCTACTTCGGGTACGCCTACTACGCCGAGACCCAAGACCGGCTGCGGGCGGTCGCGATCGATGCCGGTGCCGGCTGCGTTGTGCCAACCCTGGAAACGATCGGCGATCGCTCCTACGAGCCCCTCTCACGACCGCTCTTCGTCTATGTCAGCGACGCGGGGCTGACGCGGCCCGAGGTGCAGGAGTTCATGCGCTACTATCTGGCCTCGGCGAACGATGCCGTGACCGCGGTCGGCTACGTGCCGATTGACGACTCCATCTACGCGGCGAACCAGACCGAGCTTGACCAGATTCTTGACGACCAGCTCCCCTGAATCGGCGCTCGGCGGGGCGGGATGCGAGATGGCTCCGGCCACATGACCGGGGGTGACAGCACGCGGGCCCGGTATCGGAGGACGGGAATCAGTGCAGGCGCATAAGCTCCTTGCCGAGGCGGTCGGCACCTTCGCCCTGGTCTTTGCCGGGACCGGCGCCGTCGTCATTAACCAGGTGACCGGAGGTGGTATCAGTCACGTTGGGATCGGATTAACCTTCGGGCTGGTCATCATGGTGATGATTTACGCCACGGGCCACATCTCCGGCGCCCATTTCAACCCGGCGGTGACCCTTGCCTTCGCCATTGGGCGCCATTTCCCGTGGCCGCTCGTGCCCCAATATTGGATCGCCCAGCTCGCCGGCGGCCTCGTCGCCAGCTTGATCCTGCGGGCGCTCTTCGGCGACGTCGCGAACCTGGGGGCCACCCTCCCGGTCGGTCCGGCGGTCCAATCATTCGTGCTGGAGATCGTGCTGACCTTCATCCTCATGTTCGTCATTACCTCGGTGGCGACCGATACGCGGGCCGTGGGCCAGGCGGCGGCGATCGCGATCGGGGGCACGGTCGGCCTGGAGGCCTTGTTCGCCGGGCCAATCTCCGGCGCCAGCATGAACCCAGCCCGCTCGCTTGCCCCCGCGATCGCCGGCTGGACCTGGAGCGACCAGTGGCTCTACATTGCCGGGCCGATGCTCGGCGCCGCCGCCGGGGTCATCGCCTACCGGTTCGCCCGTGGGGAGACCCCGGCGGACGCCCCCTAGCCAGTCCCTTACAACCGGGTTCGTGTTGACCGCGGGCTGACCGCTGCGTAGACTGACGCGCGGTTAAGCCGGGGCGGTCACGAACCCATGGCATGCTCCGTGTGCCGAGCATGCGACCAGCGTGACAGCCGGGGTCAGCGCGAGCCTGAATCGCCGCCGCCGTGGCGGTCTCGTGGCCGCTCCGCTCATCAAGCCAGGACGGGCGTGAACCAGCGGCGGGAGGGGAGGACGGAGTGACGGAAGCGCAAAGCATCTGGTTCGATACGATCATCGCCGGCGGCGAGGTGATCGATCCGGCGGCCGGGTTCACCGGCCGGCTCGACATCGGGATCAAGAACGGCCGGGTCGCCAGCGTTGAGCCGGACCTGGATCGGCAGCTCGCGGAGCGGGTCATCGACGCCGGCGGGCAGATCGTGACGCCGGGCCTGGTCGATCTGCACACCCACGTCTATTGGGGCGTCACCTATTGGGGGATTGAGCCCGATCCGGTTGCCGCCCGTAGCGGGGTCACCACCTGGCTCGACGTCGGCAGCGCCGGCGCCTACTCCTTCCCCGGGTTCCGGCGCTATGTGGCGGAGGCGAGCCGGTCTCGCGTCTTCGCCCTGCTCAACTTGTCGTCCATCGGGCTGATCGCGCCGACCTGGGAATTTTCGAATCCGGATTATTGGGATCTTGATCTGGCGACCATGATCGTCGAGCTGAATCGCGACCTTATTCTCGGCATCAAAGCGCGGATCGACACGAATACGACCCGCGGCGTCGGGATCGCGCCGCTGGCCCGGGCCCGTGAGCTGGCGGACCGGGTCGGCCTGCCGTTGATGACGCACATCGGGGCGGGACCGCCGGTCCTGGATGAGGTCATCACCTACCTGCGACCCGGCGACATCCTCACGCATTGCTTCACGGGCCAGAACATGCGCGTCCTGGGGTCGGATGGCCTGCCGAACCTCGATATCCGGCGGCTCCATGAACAGGGCCTGATCCTCGACATCGGTCATGGTACGGGGTCGTTCTCATATGAGGTGGCGGAGGGGATGCTGGCGGCGGGCATCATGCCGGATGTGATCAGCACCGATATTCACCAGACCAGCATCCAGGGCCCGATGTACGACATGCCGACGACGCTCTCCAAGTTTCTCAATCTCGGCATGAGCCTGCCGGACGTGATCGAACGGGCCACCAGCCGTCCGGCGGCGGCGATGCGGCGGCCGGACCTGGGGACGCTCAAGCTCGGCAGCGTGGCCGATATCGCCCTGTTCCGGCTCGAGGCGGGCGATTACACGTTCCACGACATCCACATGAGCCCGCGCCAGGGC
>JACCYK010000330.1 GCA_013696525.1 Chloroflexia bacterium | reverse complement strand
GTCATCGTCCGCGGCCACCGCCGCCGCGCCGCCTGGCCGGACGAGGACGAAGCGGCCAGAGGCGAGGACGGTCAGTTCGGAGCGGAGCCGGCCGCGATGCCGCCGGTCCGCCGCCAAGCCGGCCTGCCGGGCTCCGCCTAACTTGCCGGTTTCGGTTCGCGAAACGAGGATTGCCGCCGATGAGCTTGATCGTTGAACGAGAGGGACGGGCCCGGATTCTCGATCCGGCCGCGATCGAGCGCAAGCTGGCGCTCAACACCTTCAATGTTGATCCTAGCCGGGCCCACATCCGGATCATCGACCACGACATCTGCCTGCAATGCGAGAAGCAGCAGTGCATCAACTCTTGCCCCGCCAACTGCTACACCCCGGCCGATGACGGCACCGTGATCTTCTCCTACGAAGGCTGCGTCGAGTGCGGCACCTGCCGCATCGTCTGCCACGTCTACCAGAACATCGAATGGACCTACCCCCGCGGCGGCTTCGGCATCCAGTACCAGTACGGTTAGGCGCCCCCTAGGAGCATCTCGGTCCGCACTGCTTGGTCTGATCTCATGCTAAAAGCCGTACGGACAGTCATCGGCTGCTGGCGCAAGCAGAAGGACCCCAGGCTTGAAGGTTCTCTACCTTGATGAGTCCGGCAACCATGATCTCAACCCAACGAAGATCGCACCGAACTACCCGGTCTTTGTGCTGGGCGGAGTCATTGTCGATCGCGCACACGTCCGCAATGTCATCGAGCCGGACATCCGACAGTTCAAAAGAACACACTTCGGGCGAGAGGATGTGATTCTCGGGGCACAAGGCGCCGATTTGTCCTGGCAAGGACAATCGACTCGCGGATCGCCATCTCCCCACCCGGTTGGCGATCCAGCTCCGCCATATCGGTCGACGGTGTAACGGTCAGCAAGATGCCGCGAAGGGTCAGTGTGCTTGCCGGCATCCTTGGAGGCGGGGGGGATCATCGTGAGTATCACTCCGAACCCTTGAATCTCGAAATTGATGACGGCGCCTGACACTGCCGTGTGGCCGGCTTGATCGGGCAGGTCACCGTTTGTGCCAGCGGAGGGGCTTGGTGTCTGCTCGGGCAACGATCCCTTTCGCCTCCAGATCGAGCGGGACCCCTTTCATCCACCAGCCCGCCTTGGCGCCTTGGGGAAACAACTCCTCGGGGAGATGGGCGAGCACGCCTGCCAGTAGCTCCGCCGCGGTCAGTCCTGGCGATGTCGCCGGCAGAACCGTGAGGAAGGCTCGTTTCATGGCCTCGTACTTGTCGGCATCGACGCGGGTGATGCGCCCCGGCGATGCGACGTTTTCGATCTCGACCTTTTGAGCGTTCTTCGCTGCCATGTCGGATGCTCCTTCCCTGATCGACGGGACTGACGTTCGCTACCCACCCCGGATAACGGCCATGGGCTCGTGGACAATCCTTCATTCGCCGGACAACACCCGGTGCAGGGTCTCGGCGAAGGCGTCTGCATTCGAGCTAAAGCCGAAGTGGTCACCGGGGAAAACGACCGGATCGGTCCTGAGCTTCGCGGCCACCGTCAGCCCGACCTCGTGGATGAGGTGCCCGGTGGATTGTTCGCCGATGCCCACCACGACCCGGGGTTGCCCGGCGCGCAAGGCGTCGATGTCGGGACGATAGCGAGAGAGCGGCAGGATGCCATGCGCGAGCCAGTACTCGAAATTTCCGCTGACCCGGGCAAACATCGCGGCGTCCTCGGGCGTTGGGGCGAATTCCGGCGGAGCGTCAGCCGGCTCCGGCTCGTCCGCCAGGCCGGTCATTGCCATAAACGCGGCCATCGCGGCGTCGACACCATCGCGCCGGTAGGTGTCGTAGATCTCCTGGTCGGCGGCCAGTGCCGCCGAGGGGTCGTTCAGCAGCATGATGGCCGGGGGCTCGTGCGCCACCAGCGTCCGCACCCACTCCGGATGGCGAGCCGCCAGGTTGAGCCCGATCTGGCCGCCGCCGCTGGTCCCGAACACGTCCGCCGGTCCACCGCCGAGGGCTTCGATCAGTCGCGCCGCGTCGTCGCCATGGATATCGAGCCGCTGGTCCGCGGGCGCGCCGTCGACAATGCTGCGCGAGTTGCCACGGGGGTCGTAGGCGACGACGTTGTAGCGATCGGCGAGCCGTTGTGCCAGGTCGGTGAACACGCCGGCATCCTGCGGGCCGCCGGGGATGATGAGCAGGACGGGGCCGGCGCCTCGAACCTCGTAGTAGATCGTCGCCCCCGGCACGCTAAGCGTGGCGGATGTGGTGGGGTGGGTCATGGCAATGTCTCCGAATTTGCCTCTCGACCGTTGATGTACTGGACCGTCCAGTACTATCATTGCATCATACTAGACTGTCTAGTACTATCGGTCAAGCGGAGGTTCGTCTCGCGGGGTGATGACGATGACGACATTGGTTTCATCAAGAAGTCCAGCCGGGCTGGGAGAGGCAAACCGGTCCGGGCGCAAGCGCCGGGCGATCCTCGACGCCGCCACGGACGTTTTTCTGAAGAGCGGGTATCTCGGCGCCAACATGGACGAAATCGCCGCCCTGGCCTCGGTGTCGAAGCAGACCGTCTACAAGCAGTTCGCGAGCAAAGAGACGCTGTTCATCGAGATCGTGACCGGGATGACTTCCGAGGCCGGTGATCGGGTCCTCAACGAGATGCCGGTACCCAACGACAACGCCGATCTTGCCGAATACCTCCGGCACTACGCGGAGAAGCAACTCACGGTGGTCCTGACGCCGCGCCTGATGCGGTTGCGTCGTTTGGTCATTGGTGAGGTCAGCCGCTTCCCGGAATTAGCGAAGGTTCTCTATGAAAGTGGACCGATGCGGGCGATGACCGCGCTCGCGACGACATTCGAGCGTCTAACTGAGCGCGGGCTGCTCGCGATCGATGATCCGCTGGTCGCGGCGTCCCATTTTAACTGGCTGATCATGTCCGACCCGTTGAACCGGGCCATGCTGTTGGGAGACGAGGCGATTCCAACCCGGGCAGAACTTCGCCGGCATGCCGCCGAAGGGGTGCGCGTCTTCCTCGCCGCCTACGGCAAGCAATGACGATGCTTTGGCGATGGAGTCGAGGGAAAGACGCTCGCTGGCGAGTGCTGGTCACCTGCTCAGCCTGGACACCGCGAGGGTTCGCTTCGCCGTTGCGTCGAGCGCGGCCCAGCGCTCCTCGCCCTTGAACGCGTTGTAGGCTTGTGCCGCCAGCCCGATATGCACCTGGTAGCAGCGGAGCCGTTCCGCCAAGTTGGGCACGTCGAGGCCGATCGCCGCGTGGTGGCGCGCCGCCGCGCCCCGGAGGTCGATCGCTCGCCAGGCGGGGTACCACGGCTGCCAGTAGAGGAACCAGGCGAGGTCGTAGAGGAAGTCGCCGTACATCGCGCAGCCCCAGTCGATGACGGCGGTGAGGCGGCCGGCCGCGACCAGGACGTTGCGGTTGAGCAGGTCGCCGTGGATGAGGTGGCGCTCCTCGGGACAGGCGTCCACGAGGGCGGGGAGGTGGCCGATCGCTTCATCGAACGGCCCGGCTCCCGTCGGCGAGGCGAGCAAGCGCCCTCGCCAGCCGTGCGTCCGGTCCGTGGGCCGGTCGTTCGCCACGTCGAGCAGCGCCGCCCGCCAGCTTGGGTACGGGGCGACGCCGTCGCTTCCCCACATCCCATACCCGGTGGTGGTCGAGAGATCGACCTGCCGGGCCGCGTCGAGCGCGGCGAAGAGGCGCGGCAGCAGCGTCCGCATCGACGCGGTATCGAGGTCATCGAGGTAGCCGCCGAACGCCCGCTCGGAGATGGCATAAAACCCGTCAAAGGCGTCGCCGGTCTCGGTGACGGCCGGGATCGGGAGATCGGGCGAGCCGTAGCCCGCCGCCACGTGATCCTTGGCGAAATCCTCCTGGTGGGCACCGAATCGGATGACGCGCTCGGCGCCGTCACACCGGAAGGCGTAGGCCACCGACCACTCGCCATGTCCGACGTTGGCAACCTCTCCGATGCCGGGACCGAAACGGGCGGCGAGGAAGGCCGATGCCTGCCCGGCGCTCACCGCGCCGCCCTTGGCCGGCGCGATGTCAGGCGGCGAGGATGTCTGCTCGATTCCCATTGAGCCCTCGTTGGAGCACGTATTCTCTGGCCCCGCGAGCAGATAGTTCTGGTCCCGGGGGCGAACGGTGAGTGCCTGGCGTGGCCGCTCACGGCAGTGTAGCTGACTCCCGCTGGCGCGGACCGGCCTTGTGACCAGCGAGCGATTGCACGCTGGTTCACGCCACGGCCGATGGTGCGAACGACGGAAAATTAAGCGACGCGCAATATTTGTCACAAAGTCAACCACCCCGGCGTCGTCTAGACCCTTCCGGCGGAGGTACATTGGCGGCTTAGTTCGGTTTCGATTCGCAAATTCGGCCAGATAGGAGCATACTGGCATCAAGACAGTGCCGGTCTCGCTGGCTGACTCGGCCGCGGCGAGACAGGTGACGATCCCAGTCCGGCAGCCGTTGCCCGCGGCCTCCGGATCGCGTGGGGAACGCCTCATGTATTGGACCACGAAGCACGTCCTGGTGTGTAACGCCTCCCACTGCACCCAGAAGGGGGCGAACGACGTCGCCATGCAGCTCCGGCGCGAGGTGCTGAAGCGGGGCCTGGACGACAGCATCTTCGTCAACACGTGCGGCACCATCGACCTCTGCGATATCGGCCCCAACATCGTGGTCTATCCCGACAATGTCATCTACAGCGGCGTCACCAAGAACGACGTCAAAGCGCTGGTCGACGCCCTGGTCGAGGACGAGACTCTCGACCGTTTAAAACTCGATCCTCAAACCCCGGCGGAAGCGAACCGGCACGCGTTCTACGCCGAAGCGGTCCACCCGGAGCCGAGCCGTCCCGCCCCCGAGGCCGTGGCCCTCGCCGCCAAGCACGGGCTCGACGATGCCTGGCTCGCCGAACAGCAACGCCGGGGCTTCATCGCCCGCAAACCCGCCACGGACGAGACGCCGGAGACGATCAGCGTCACCAAGAAGGCGCGGGCCCGGTATGGGGTTTGAGGGGGAGCCGATGGCGCATGACCTGCTGACCGCGGACGCGATCGCCACTGGGCTCGACCTAGAGGTGACGCCGATGACACCGCCGGGGCCGGTGACGGCGCCCGGCCGGCCCGATGCACCCCGCGAGACGTCCCCGGTCAACTTTGGCCGGGTGTCGTTTGCCCATCCGGCGGAGGTGGAGTTCGCCCGCCTGCTCGATTTCTACCGCGTCGCCTGGCACTATGAACCGACTTCCTTTCCCCTCGGCTGGGACGGCGACCGGGTGACCGAGATGTTCACCCCCGATTTCTACTTGCCGGAGCAAGACCTCTACGTTGAGCTGACGACGATGAAGCAGAGCCTGATCCAGCGGAAGCATCGCAAGCTGCGGCGCATCCGCGAGGTCTATCCCGAGATTAACATCGTCTTGCTGACCCGGCGTGACTATTACGAGCTGCTGGCCCGGTTCGGTTATGGCGCGGTCGAGATCACCTCGCTGCCGGAGAGCGACATCGAGCGGATCCTCTACAGCCCGGCCGAGATCGCGGAGCGCGTCGCCGCCCTCGGCGCCCAAATCTCCGCCGACTACGCGGGTCGGTCGATCCTCCTGGTCGGCTTACTTAAGGGAGTGACCTTCTTCCTGGCCGACCTGGCCCGCGCCATCACCCGCCCGGTGGCGATCGATTACCTGTCGGTTTCCGCGCTCCAGCACCCGGGTCCCGGGGTGGACGACGAGTCCGAAGTGCGCTTTAGTCGTGACGCCGACATCGACCTGAGCGGACAGCACGTCCTCTTGCTGGAAGACATCGTCAATACCGGCCTCACCCTCGACTTCGTCATCACCAAGCTCTGGCAGCGGCAGCCAGCCAGCCTGGAGATGTGCGTCCTCTTCGACAAGCGGGAGCGCCGGCTGATCGAGACGCCGGTCAAGTACACCGGCTTCACCATCCCCAATGCCTACGTCGTCGGCTATGGGCTCGACTACCAGGAGCGCTACCGCAACCTGCCCTTCCTCTGCGTCCTCAAGCAGGACGTCTTCCACCGCGAGCACGGCGCCCGCCTGGCGGAGATCAACGGTGCCAAGTAGGGCGATTCGCAGAGGTGTTGTTCGGCACGATCGCCGGCCTGGCGAGGCGCTGGACTGGAAGTCCGCGCTGAGCACCGAAAAGTCCTTTCAGAACTACCGTCGAAACGTCCATTTCTCCGCTGAATATACCGCCCTGGCTATCATTACTGCAGTACGGTGGCGTAGTCGTACGTAGTCCTGAAGGGACTTCGTGCTGCTCAGCGCGGACTTTTAGTCCAGCGCGAAGCCCGCGCGGCGATCCCACTGGTCAACGCTTGAAAACCGGTCTAGTCCGCCGTGGCGGGAGTTGCCGCTGGCACCGGTTGGCTATGGTCGTCGCGCAGGATCGACGCCGATGCCTGGTCCGCGTCGGACTGGAAGAGGCGCAGCTCTCGGATCGCCGCCTCGGGGCTGTCGCCCTGGAGCCGGTGATAGGCATAGACCGCCGTCGCCCGGATGATGGCCGCGATCGGCAGGGCGAAGATGAGGCCGAGGGGGCCGGCGATGGCGCCGGCAATGGCGATGATGAGCAGCACCCCGGTGGTCGTGAAATCGACCGAGCTGCCCTGGATCTTAGGCATCAAGACCCAACCCGAGACGAGCTGCACCGCGAAGTAGACCACGATCCCGGCGACCACATGGTCCGCCTGCGTGGCGAACAGGATCGGCACCGTCAGGAACAGCGACAACCACAAGCCGACGATGGGAACGATGGCGCCGGCCCCGGCGATGATGCCCAACGGCAACGCCAT
>JACCYK010000326.1 GCA_013696525.1 Chloroflexia bacterium | reverse complement strand
CGCGCCGCCGGCGATCGCGTCGATGATGGCGTCAGGATCCTCGTGGCGCGGATCTTCGCTGGTGAAGACGGAGAAGTCGGCCAGGGTCGCGGCGACCGCGCCTTGCAACGCTCGCTTTTCGAGATCCCTCTCGCCGGCGCTGCCAAAGACGGTCAACATCTTTCCGCCAGGATGAAGCGAGCGGAGCAACGTCAGCACTTTCGAGAGTGAATCCGGCGTATGCGCGTAGTCGACGACCACGCCGAAAGGTTGACCGCCGACGATCGCCTGCATGCGGCCGGGAATGACCGGCGGTGAGGCCAGGGCCCGCGCAATGTCCGGCAACGCGATACCAGCCGCCAGTGCGATCCCAGCGGCGCAGAGGGCGTTGGCGACATTGAATTGACCGATCAGGGGGAGGTTGATCCGAGCGCCACCCCAATCGGACGTGTCTAGATCGAACCGGCTTCCGGTTCCATCCGAGACCAGGCCGCTGACCGAAAGCTCAGCCGGTTGGCCGCTCAGGCTGTAGCGGATGATTGGACCATTCGTTACCGAGTCAATCACCGAACAGGCGCCGGGATCGTCCAGGTTGATGATCGCCGGCCCCGCTGTCCGCTCGAAGAGGATGGCCTTTGCTCGCCGGTAGGCCCCGACCGAACCGTGGTAGTCCAGATGTTCATGGGTGATATTGGTGACGGCGGCGATGGCAAACCGGATGCCGTCCAACCGGTGCATGGCGAGGCCGTGCGAGGTGGCTTCCAGCAGCGCCCACTCGACCTTGTGCTCGACCATATGCCGTAGATAGCGCTGGACATCGACTGATTCGGGGGTGGTTTGCCGTGTCTCGAGCTCGTCCACCTCGTCGCCAACGCGAACCGCGATCGTGCCGATCATGCCGGTGCGATACCCGCACGATCGGAAGATGCTGTCGGCGAGGTAGGCCGTGGTGGTCTTGCCATCAGTGCCGGTGATGCCTGCCACTCCGAGCTCGGCCGAGGGATTGGCGAAGAAGCTGGCAGCGACGAGGGCCAACGCGGCGCGGGAATCGCTGACAATGAGTTGGGGCACGGCGACCGGCAGCTCGCGTTCGACCAGAAGGGCGGATGCTCCCAGTCTGATCGCGGCGTCGACGAACTGGTGCCCATCGACATCCGCGCCAACCAGCGCGGCAAAGAGATCGCCCGGTTGCACCTGCCGGGAGTCGTGCGTGATGCCGGTCACCGGCGTCCGCGAGTCGCCACGGACGAGGCCGTTCGCCAGCGCCGCGGCCAGGACGGCCACGGACATGGCGCGGTTGTGCCCCGGCGTCATCCCGAGATCCGGGCAAGACGACGGGCCAGCGTCGCCAGGAATGGTTGATACCTGCGTTCCAAGAGGGGCGGATAGCGGACTTGGTCGCCGCCGAAGCGGACCTTGAACTCATACAAGCCGCGCCAGTCATCGCCATGGCTGCTGGCCAGCTTGACCCCGGACGCCGCGACCGACGATGCCGGATCGCGCGCGGGGATACCCCACATATCGTATCTGACGCTGCCGCGCTCCCGGGCCCAGCGCATAATTTCGAATTGCAGGTAGAAGGCGGCCCCGTGGGCCCGCAGCGTTGTTGATGACCCGCCATACAGGTAGATCGCCTCGTCGCCGAATCGGGCGGCGATGGCCCCTGCTACCGACACCCCCTCGACCTCGGCGAAGATCAGGATGGCGTCGTCGCCGAAGACGTCGAGCACGTCCAGGTAGTAGTCCACGGAGTGGATTGCGAACGCATTGCGCCCGGCGGTGTCGAGCAGGAGATCGTAGAAGATTGCCACCTGCTCTCGCGTCCGCGTCGCTTGGCGAACCGTGACGCCGCGGCGAAGGGCCAGGCGCACGTTGTAGCGGGTCTTGGAGTGCATTTGGGCCATCAGCTCGTCATCGGCGCCCAATTGGACCTTGACCGTGCGTTCCGGCTGGATGGGCGCCGGCCCGCGGACGAAGCCCCAATCGGAATAGCGCCCAGGCAAGGGTAGCGAGCGGTCTGGCTCGATTATCAGGCCAAGGGCGCGATGATGGCCACAGGTGCGGTCAATCTCATCGAATAGGACTTGGACCAACGTGGGATCGGGGACAGAAAGGGCCGGCCCGCGAGGGAGGTAAGCGTAGCTGACCGGCCCGCGGGTCTTGAACAGCAGTTGCGCCAGACCAGTTCCGGCGTCGGTGGTGACCGTGACCTGTTCGACCTGCCAACCATGGCGTTGCTTGAATTCGCCCCACCGGGTCGATTGCAACAGGTGGCCGTCGTTATTGAGGAGGGTGAAGTCCCATGGCTGAGAAGCGTCCGCCGTCACAAGCCGCCTCTCGGCTGCTCGACGTTCAATTGCGCTTCTTCGATCGCGGCCGCGATCAACTCGAGGTCGGCTGTCGCTTCGGCCGCGTCCGCCGCCGCCGCCAGTGATTCCAAGACGCGAACCGCGGCCCGGCCGCCGATCTGGCCAAGCGAGGTAATGGCGGCGTGGCGGACTTCCATGTCTTCATCGTCGCAAAGCGCGATCAACTCCGGCACCAGGTCGTCATGCCCCACGAGACCGCAAGCCCGCGCCGCCTCGAACCGGAGCTCCGCCTCCCCGCTCGCCAGTTCTCCAAGCAGGAGATCGAGCCAGTACGGGTCGTGGCTTCGGCCCATCGCGAACAGGGCGCTGGCCTGCATGCTCTGGTCTTCTGAGCCGTGGGCCGTTTCGATTGCCTCACGGACCTCGTCATCTTTGCCGAAGGCGCCTACCGCTTCAATCGCCCGCCGTTGAATCACGGACGTCTGCTCGGGATCAGTTGCCGCGTCGAGCAGGCGGGCGCGTAACGCGTCAGCTTGGGTGTCGTCAAGCTCGTCCGCGGCCGCGAGGGCCGCGAAATGGCCAAGACCCTTGGCCGCTTCAGCCCGTGCATCAATCGATGGATCCGACTCGAGCATGTTGAGTAAGCGATCGAGCAAATCGGTGCTGGCATCTTCCCACAAGGCGGCGATCGCTACTTGCCGGACAACCGGTGAGTCGTCTTCCAGGGCGGGTCGCAGGGCGCGACTGAAAATGAGCTCGACCCGCTCCTCCGCCAACGCCTCCATTAGCCGAACGATCGCGATCCGCGTGGCCTCGTCGTACCGCGGCCAGACTTCAGCGAGGGCGCCCGCGCCGGCCCGGTCAAGGTCGGACAGCCGGGCGACATCAGTCGCCCGGACCGGTCCAGTGCGCAGCAGGGCAATAATTTCGGAGATCGGCCGCTCATCGACCGGCGGCTGTTCGTCGTTAGGGAGTATTGCCAGGGACATAGGTGTAGGCATCTTCTTTTTCCGGATCGCGCGAGAAGGCACCGCTATCGTCGTTTTCGAGGACGGTCCGCAGCAGCGTTGCCGAAATCGGCCGTTCGACATTGACGCCCGCGAGCAAGGTGGCAAACTCGGCGGAGAGGTTGCCCTCGGAGCTGTCTCCCACTCGCTCGAACGTGACCGCGACGACCGATTCCGGGCGCCGGCGAATCTTTTCATCGACCGGTTTTTCGCCGTTGAAGCGGCCGAATTTCTCCTCGGTGAGCAACGTCTTCGGATCGACCCCGCAGCGGAAGCTCGTCGGGCGGAAGACATAGCGCGGCGTGCGACGCTCGTCTAGCTCGAGCAGGCGGGCATTTTCGTCGCTTTCAGCGATGAACTCGACCCGATAGTGCCCATCATTCTCGGTCCGGCTGATGGAGATCAGGGCGCCGGGCACCAGGTGATCGGTATAGAAGTCATCCAAGCCGAGGATGTAGCCGCCCCGGTTTGGGGTCGGATACCGCAGCTCGACCAAATATGTGGTAAACGACTGGGGGCACTCGAAGGTCAGCACCGCGGAGCGCTGATTCGGCACCAGCGGCGCCGGCAGCAGCGCCTGCAGCCGCGCGTCGTAGGGGAGCAAGCCGTGGACATACTCGTAGAACGTCAGCGTGTGGTCGATCGCGGGGAGCGATCGATACGCTGGCTCGGCCGCCAACTCCTCGAGCAAGAAGCGATAGTCGGTGCCCAGCTCGTTCGGCTTCCGCCGGGTCGTGCCGATCGCCGGCAAGCCGCTCGTGGTCCAGAACCGCTGGTTCGTCGTGCCGACGAACTCGAACTCACGATGCTCCCGTGACAATCGGAAGTTCGTGGCAAACCGTGTCAGCTCGAATTCGGCCGTGCCGGGCCGGACGCCGAGCACCACCTGGCTCAGGTCGTCATCGGTCAACGGTTGCTCCCGCTCCTGGAGATAGTCCTTCAGGCGCCGGAGATCGCCACGACTCAGCCGTGGCACTCGATCCTCCATCATCCAGTGCTCGCCGAAGTTGGCGACCCGGGCATCGGCGCCAAGCCGCTGTTGGATCGCGGTCGCCAGCTCGAGGTCATCGACACCCGTGACGTCGGTTGGCGCCGCCACCGGCAGCGTGATGGTGCGGGCGGGCGGGATTGCCGGTTCCGCTTCGATGATCACCGCCGCTTCCGGTTCGGAAGTTTCGGTAACGACTGGCTCCGGCACAATCTCGATGAGCTCTGCCGAGGCGGCGGCGGGTTCGTCGCCATCGAGCTCCGGGCCGAAGTCGAAGTCCTCTTCCTCGTCGCCGCCTTCGAGAATGGACGGCAGTGTGGCCCAGGCGGGATAGACACGCGGTCGCTCTCGAACCGGTTGTGCCGGCCGCTCCGGTTTCGGCAAGGGCGTCATGAACCGCTGGGCAAAGGTGTGCCGGCTAGGCGCGGCGACGAGCGACGGCACTTGACCAGCCCGGCTGGTCAGCAACACCGTTTCGTCGTCAATCTGTTCGAGCGCAAACACCTTTGGGCTGGCAGCAAGGGCCGCTCGCAACTCGTCGATGCTGGCGGGGGTTGACCGCTGATCGAGGAACTCGGCGATCGAGGCAAGCGAAATCCGAACTGGCGCGGTGTCGGACATGAACCGAGCGTGGATGAGCACTAAATCAAACACGCGGGCGGCGAGCTCTCGGTCCTTCGGCGACCCCGCGAAGCGAACCGTTTGCTTTTCCTGTTGCAAGACCATGATGCTCCTTTCAGGAAGCGACGGGATGGAGAAAGCGTTGAAATCAGATCAACGCGAGTGGGAAGGCGCTCGGGGTGGAACCGCGCGGCGACGCGACCGAGTTAGCGGGTTTGCCCGCGGAGGGCATCAATCAGTTGTTGTGTCGTCATTGGTTGCGTTGAGTTGCGGAGCACTGTTAGGAGATAGGTCAGGTCCTCGTCATTTAGCGCGATTGGCTGAGCCGGCGATGCAGTCATAAAGGGCTAGGTTCCTCTCCGTCGAACAATAGGTTAACAACTAACGAATAGTACGGCCTGGCTACCGCTCGGCGCCAGTCGCTCTCGGCGGCCGGGAGTGGGAACCTGGACGCTATCGCCGTGGTACTACCGGTAGCGGACAGATCACGGAGGAGGGGCAACGGGCTGGACGATTCGGACCGGCGGCTCATTGAACGGACTCAACGTGGGGATCAGCGGGCGTTCGCGGAGCTCGTGCGACGGTATCAAGCTGTTTCGTTCCGGGTCGCCTACGTGATCACCAGTTCGGCTGAAGAGGCAGAAGACGCGACCCAAGAAGGTTTCATCCGTGCCTATCGGAGCATCGATCGGTTCCGGCTGGACGCTCCGTTTCGGCCCTGGCTGCTCAAGATCGTGGCAAACCTCGCGCGCACCCGACGGGGCCGCGCTGGCCGACAATTCTCAGTTCGGCTGGCAGATGTCGATGTCGAGACAATGGCCGCCGACGCCCAGCCTAGGCCCGAAACCCTTGCGATCGCGAACGAGCAACTGGACGAGCTGATGGCAGCCCTCGGCGAACTGCGCCAAGACGATCAGCGCGTGATTGCCTTGCGCTATTTTCTTGATCTGTCCGAGGTGGAGATGGCAGGTGTGCTCCTCTGCGCACGGGGCACGGTAAAGTCCCGGCTCTCCCGTGCCCTGGTCCGGCTGCGCCATGCGATGCTCGCCGCGACCGAGGAGGCACCGCATGAATGACGGCGGAAACAGTGGGCCGTTTCGACGACCTGCCGACCTGGAAACCCTATTGCGGGCTGCTCAACATCGGATCGAGCTTCCACCCACACCGAATGTCTGGCCGGCGATCGAAGGTGAGCTCATGGCAATCGATCAGCAGGCGGCGCGCTCTCACTCTCGCCCGTTTCGGCTCGCGTGGCGACGGCATGATCGCGTCATGGTGACAGCGTTGCTGTTGCTCCTCATCGTCATCACGGCGCTACTGGCCGTTCCAGACTTTCGGACGGCCGTGGCTGATCGATTGGGATTGTCTGGCATCGTCATCCGGTTTGTTGGCGAGGCGCCGCCGGAGCTTCCACCGCCGGCGCCGCATGAGGCGATCGGGTATCTCGGGCGTCAACTGTCATCATCGGAGGCGCGGACCGAGGTCGATTTCTCGATTCTGGTTCCAGCCACGGCGGTGCTGGGTGAGCCGGACCGCGTGTATGTCGGGTTTGGCCGATCCGAGGAACCGATCGTGACACTCGTCTATCGCGATAGCGATGAGTTACCCGAAAGCGAGTTCACCGGAGTCGGAGCCCTGTTGACCCAGTTCCGCGCCTCGACGAGCCGAGAACTGATCGAGAAGGGGCTCTATGCCAAAGGAATATTTCCGGACACCACGCTGACATCCGTCACGGTCAGCGGCGCCCCTGGATACTGGATCGAGGGTGCCGCTCACATGCTCGTGTATGAAGTCTCATCGGGTGAAACCTTTACCGATGAGCTCCGCCTTGCCGGAAATGTCTTGCTCTGGGAGAGAGGGGACATGACGTATCGGCTTGAATCCGAGCTGACGATGGAAACGGCTATTGAGATCGCGGAGTCGCTGGTCCCGGTCGAAACCGACGCGGTGGGAACCGACTAACCGGCCGGAGGGTATAGAAAGCGTATCCGTTGGCTTCGCGGAACACGGAGCAAGCTCGTCCCGGTTGGGTTGTTGGAGGGGAAATCACCAATGAAACGAGTCCTGGCGAGATCGATCCTGGTGGTGGTTGGCCTATTGGTGATGGTGGGACCGGCGGCAGCGGGAGGTTGGGCAACGGTCCGGCTGGACGAGGCACCGGCGGCGGTCGTCGCCAGTGAGCCCTGGCAGTTCGGCTTTCTCGTGAAGCAACACGATCGCACACCGACGAACGATGTCGAACCGGTTGTGCGGGCCGTGCATATGGCGACCGGCGAGGTGCTGACTGTCGAGGGCGAGCAAACCGGCGAGGTCGGGCATTTTTCGGCAGTGGTTACGTTTCCGATGGCTGGTGATTGGAAATGGGAGATCGCCCCCAACCCGTTTGGCCCAACATCGATGGAAACCCTGACCGTCCTCCCGCCAGCCGCGGAAGAACGATCCGAACCGGCCAGAATGGATCGTACGGCAACCGTGACCCTTGGCGCACTCCAGGTCTCATTCACCTTGGACATCGAATTGATCGCTGCCGACGCGGCGCCCACGGGGCAACGGGCCGAGACGGTTGAGATTGTCATTACCGATTCGGGCTACACGCCGTCGCGACTCGAAATTTTGCCCGGAACCGAAGTCGTTTGGTCCAATCAATCCGCGATGGCGCACGATGTGGGAAGTGACAACCTTGGCTTCCGTGACTCCGGCCTGTTGGATGCGGGCGACGAGTTCCGGCAGCGCTTCACCACGGCGGGGACGTTCCACTATACCTGCGGTCCGCATCCGTTCATGACGGGGACGATCGTGGTTGTCGAGTAGGTGCTGGCGGCGAATCGTTAGAGCAGGCGAATGAGCTTCTCGCGGTCGATGTTGCCGCCGCTTAGAATGGCGACCGTCTGGGCACCGTGCTCCACGCCGGCTTTGCCGGAGAGGAGCGCGGCGACCGAAGCCGCGCCGGCCGGCTCGACCAGAAGCTTGGTGCGGTCCAAGATGGTGCGCAGCGCCTGCACGATTTCATCGTCAGACAGGATAACGATGTCATCGACGTGCGCTCTGATCAAGTCCTGGGTGATCTGGGCGGCAAAAGGCGCGGCCAGGCCATCGGCGACCGTCTCGATGCGGTCGAGCGTCACTGGGCTGCCCGCGGCCAGGCTCTTGCTGACCGCCGCCGCTCCTGCCGGCTCGACGC
>JACCYK010000306.1 GCA_013696525.1 Chloroflexia bacterium | reverse complement strand
GTTGTACGCTGATCCAACGGGCATGACCGCAAACCAGATGATACCGGCGCCATCAAATCGGGCACAGTCCGGTTGGTCGGCGGCCATCGCCCAAAGGCCGGCCGGTGCCCCCCAGCCGGTCAGAGATTTCGCCTATACTCAGCGGAACTTCCCACGGCGGACCCGGTCATGCGGATTCGCCAGCCACGGATGCCGCCGCGTTTGAGATCGGCCAGTGAACATCTTCGATCGGTTTGAGCAACGTGTCGAACGGATGATGGAAGGCGGCATTGGCCGGCTCTTTCGGAGCCCGGTGCAGCCCGCCGAGATCGGCCAGAAGCTCGAGCGGGCAATGAGCGAGCGCCCGGTGGCCTCGGTCCGCGGCAAGCTCGTGCCCAACCAGTTCCAGGTCCGCCTACACCCGGGGGATCTGGCCCCCTTCGCCGCGTACCAGGCCGCGCTCCAACGTCAACTTGAATCGTGGCTGGGCGAAGTCGCCCATCGTCGTGGCTTCACCCTGGTTGATCGCATCCAAGTCGAGCTGATCGCCAGCGACGGCATTACTCGCCGCACGATCGCGGTAAGCGCGACGATCACCGCGGGCGCGGCCGGTGATAAGCGCTTGGATCAGGTCGCCTCGGTCCCGGCCGGCCGGCCCCGCCCGGTGCGACTCCGGTTTCTCAACGGGCCGCAACGGCGCCTCGAAACCGTCGTCGCGCTCCCGGTCACCACGATCGGCCGTGACCCGAGCAACGACCTTGTCCTCGATGTCGGTGATGTCTCCCGGTATCACGCCCGGATCGAGCTGGCCGCCGGCGAGCCGCGGGTGGTCGATTTAGGCAGCACGAACGGCACCCGGGTCAACGGCCAGCCCGTGCGGACGGCCGCCCTCCACGCCGGCGACGAGCTGAGCTTCGGCACCATCCGAGCTCAGGTGGTCGACACCGAATGACCACCACACCGGGGACGTGCCATCAATCGCATCAGGTTGAGGCTGTCGAGCTCGCTGCCGCGGGATTGGAGACCGGGGGGGCCGTCGCGAGCCACGCGCATGGCTGAGGTGTTGGAGTTCGACTGGTTCATCCTGCTGCTGCGGCTCGCCTTCGTCTTTCTGCTCTACTTCTTCCTCTACCAGATCGTCCGCGTCACGTCGCGCGAGCTGGTCGAGCTGGCCCGGCGCGCTCCGCACGCCGGCCCGTCGACCACGCCGCCCCGCTTGATCGTGGTGGACGGAGCCGATTCGACGCTGGCCGCCGGAACCACCTTCGTCCTTCGCCCGTTAACGACGATAGGGCGCAATCCGGAGAACGTGATCGCGCTGGACGAGCCATTTGTCTCCGGCCGGCACGCGGAGCTAAGCCTCGACCATGATCGCTGGTGGGTGCATGACCACGGCAGCACGAATGGTACATTTGTCAATGGCGACCGGGTCGCGGGCGCGACCGGCATTCGCGCCGGAGACATCGTACAATTCGGGCGGATCAAGCTCCGGTTTTCCGCCTAGGCACCGGGCGGCCTAAGGTTGACCACGACGAGGGGACGGGTTGAAACAGCAACACGCGGCAATCCTGGCGGCACTGCCGCGCCCGCGCTTCCGTGGGCGGGCAGTTTCATTGCGCAACGATACCGGTATCACGGCCAGCAAGGCCGCGGTTCGGCCCGGGCCGTCGCCACGGGCTTGGGCGCCGCGCCTGGCGTATCGCGCCGCGATCGGTCTGGCCGTCCTGGTCATGGTCGCGGTCGTGGCCCTGCTTTTGCTGCGGACCGCGCACGATGGCCGGGTCTACCCGGCCATCATCGTCGCTAATCTCCCCGTGGGCGGGCTGACGCGGGCCGACGCGAGTCAAGCGCTCGCCCAACGCGCCGCCGCCATCGAGCAAATGCCCGCGATCTTTCGTTACGGCGACCGCGAGTGGCGGGCGTCGCTCGCCGAGATCGGGATCACGGCCGACGCCGATACCGCCCTCACCCGCGCCTTCCAGCTTGGCCGCGAGCAGACGGCCTGGCAACGCCTCTGGACCACCGCCTCCTTGATCCGGGATGACCAGCGCATCGCGATGCCGCTCGCCATCGATCATGCCAGGCTGGGTCAGTGGTTCGACCAGATGGACGGCGACCTGGCCATGGGGCCGCGGGATGCCGCGCTCGAGATCACGGGTACCGGCGTCACGATCGTGCCGGAAGTGGACGGCACCGTGGTCAACCGCGAACAGGCAACCGCCGCCCTCGTCGATAGCCTCCGCCTGCTGCAACCGCTGGCGGCCGAGCTGCCGATCACGGCGCGGGCGCCGATTGTCCGCGTCGCCGACCTGGAGCCCGCCCGCGCGGCCCTCGCCCAAGCCCTCACCGCTCCGGTCCAGGTCAGCTTCGAGAGCGGTATCTGGACCCTCCCCGCCCGTGAGCTGGCGGGGTTTGTCACCCAGTCGATCGACCCCGCGCTCCGCGGCGCCCCGGCCTTCTCGGTCGGCCTCGACCAGGGCAAGCTGGCCACCTGGTTGGCGGACCGCCTGGCGCCGGAGATCAATCGCGAGCCGCGCAACGCCGAGGTCGGCTGGAACGGCGAGCGGGTGGTCTCGATGGAGTGGAGCGTCGATGGCGTCGAGCTGGACCCGGTCGCGCTTGCCGGGCAGGTGCAGCGGAGCTTCTTGAGCGATCACGCGGCGGTGGCGGCGCCGGTCGATGTCACCAGACCGACCATCGACAGCAACAACCTGGCGGCGCTGGGGATCGTCACCCAGATCGCCAAGGGGACCTCGAACTATTCGGGCTCCATCGACGGCCGCGCCAACAACATCATGGTCGGCGCCCGGCTCCTGAACGGCACGTTGATCGCGCCCCACGCCGAGTTTTCGTTCAACCACTCGATCGGCTACATCACCGAGGAGCTAGGCTACGTCGAGGCCCAGGTGATCCAGGGTGAGACCATCGGCCAGGACATCGGCGGCGGCATCTGCCAGGTCTCGACCACGGTCTTCCGCGCCGCCTACCTAGCCGGGATGCCGATCACCGAGTGGTGGCCGCACACCTTCCGCATCCCGTTTTACGAGTATGACGGCTGGCCGCCGGGCCTCGACGCCTCGATCCTGCAACCGACGGAAGACCCCTCGAGCTGGGGCGATTTCCGGTTCGAGAACCCCACCGACTCCTGGCTCCTGATCGAGTCCTGGACCGATGGCGTGAACGTGGTGGTCGTCATCTACGGCGCCGATCTGGGCTGGCAGGTCGACACCAATGGGCCCGTAACCGGTGATCGCTTCCAGGTGCGACGCGATCAGGAGATTGTCGATCCCGAGCTGGATCCCGGAACCATCCAGCAAACCAGCATCCCGGTCATCGGCGAGGAATTCGGCCACTTCCGCGCCGTCTACGACCGTAACGGGGACCTGCTCTGGGAGCGCAACTTCTACACCAAGTTCTCCCCCCAAGGGAACATATGGAAGGTGAGCCCCGATATGCGAGGCAAATCGCCGTCCGACCCGAACCGGACGTTACCGCCGCTGCCGCCGCCGGCCAATGCGTCAGGCTGATGACGTCCACCAAACCGGCGCTCGCCGCGGCCACGAATGGCACCAAAGCGCTGGCCGCGACCGCCGTGGTCCGCATCCCGGGCTGCCTTTCGTTGGTCTTACCGGCGCATAACGAGCAGGACAATATCGACGAAGTGGTCCAGCGTGCCCTCGTCGTCCTCCCCGGCTTCGTGGACGATTTCGAGATCATCGTCGTCAACGACGGCAGCCGCGACCGCACCGGCGCCATCGCTGATCGCCTGGCCGTCGCCGATCGCCGGGTTCGCGTTGTTCATCACCCGCGCAATCGTGGCTACGGCGGTGCCCTCATCTCGGGCTTTGCCGCCTCGACCGGCGACTTCGTCATGTTCATGGACGCCGACCGGCAATTCGATAGTGGCGATATCCGCCTGCTGGCGCCGTTCGTCCGCGACTTCGATATCGTCGCCGGCTTCCGGATGGAACGGCACGACCCGATCCACCGGCGCGTCTTCGCCGAGGTGTTCAACGTCACCGTTCGCATCCTGTTCGGCGTCCACTTGCGCGATATCGACTGCGCCTTCAAGATCTTTCGCGGCGATCTCCTGCGCGGCATGGAGCTGACCTCGCCGGGAGCCCTGATCAACACCGAAATCCAAGCCCTGGCGCGCCGGCAGCGGGTCCGCCTGGCCCAGGTCGGCGTCCATCACTACCCCCGCCTCGCCGGCTGCGCCACCGGCGGCAGCCCCCGCGTCATCCTCCGCGCGATGCGGGAAACGATCGGCCTCTGGTGGCGGCTGCACCGCCCCATCCAGCGGCGGTGACGGAGCCGGAACGCCTGCCGCATGAGCGCGGCGAGCCGTCGTCACGGGCCGTCTCCGTGCTAGACTTAAGCCCATTGGAAATTGGCTCGATCGGCGCGTCGGTGATCCCATGCCCGACATCGGATATTTAGCTTCCCGGTTGGGCAATCCCCGGACGATCATTGACGTCTTGGTCGTTTCGGTCATCATCTACTGGCTGCTCTGGGTGGCCCAGGGCACCCGCGCCACCCAGCTCATTCGCGGCATCGTCATCTTCCTCGTCTTGCTGCTTATCATCGGCAGCACCCTCGGCCTGACCACCCTCAACTGGCTGCTGGCCCAGACCTGGCCGGCCCTGATCGTGGCGATCCCGGTCATCTTTCAGCCGGAGATCCGGCGGGCCCTGGAGCAGCTTGGCCATTCCGTCGCCCTGGTGCCCCACTTCGCCCCGAACAAAGAGGACGAAGGGCAGGAACGGATGGTCGACGAGCTGGTG
>JACCYK010000249.1 GCA_013696525.1 Chloroflexia bacterium | reverse complement strand
GGCCAAGACGCTCTATGACCGGTTGCTGAGCTATGGCAACGACGTTGGGCTCTTCGCGGAAGAGATCGATCCGACCTCAGGGGCGGCGCTCGGAAACTTCCCACAAGCGTTCACCCATATCGGCGTGATCGATGCCGGCGTCGATTTGACCGCGGCCCTGCTCCACCGCCGGCCGTTGAGCGGTCCTCTGGCCCAGCGAGTCGCAACCGCCCAGCAAATGCAACGAAACGAACGTTGACCGCGACTTCAGGTCTCGTCCGAGACCTGATGGGCTCTGGTTGCCGTTCGATTCCTGGAGCGCTTGGTTTACAACGCCTACCTGGTTGCGTATCCTCTTGACCGATGACCAGCGATCCAGGTGGAGCCAGTCGTTTCATGGCATTGGAATCCCGTCCGGCCGACCTCTTCGAGCTGATCAAGACGTTGACGGAGCTCCCTGGGCCGACTGGGCACGAAGATCAGGTCCAGGATTGGCTCGGTGAACGTTGGCGCACATTCGCGCGGGGAGGTCCGCCGCACCAACGTCAACAACTTGCTGGCACTTGTTGGCGGCTCGGGCCCTCGGCTCCTCCTCTTCGCGCACGCGGACGAGATTTGCTTGATGGTAAAGAGCGTGTCCGAGGATGGATTCCTCCATCTCTGGACCTACTACCGTGATGTCGACGGACATCTCCCCACCCGGTACACGCCGGTGAACCAACCCGGCCTGGTCGTCAGTAGCACGGGCAACATCGATGGGTACATCGCGACCGCCAGCGGGCATGTGCTCGGCGGCCGTCCCGGCAAGCAGGACCGTCTTGTTTGGAACGACATTTTTGTTGACGTCGGCGCCGGCTCGGCGGCGGAGGTTGAGGCGCTCGGTATCGCGGCCGGCAGCCGTGTCATCTGGTCACCGCTGGCACGGCGGCCGCGGGGTAATATCGTCGGCAAGGCGATGGACGACCGGGCGCCGCTCGCCATCGTGACCCTCGTTGGTGAAGCCCTAGCAACGCGCGACGACCTCCCGTACGAGGTCTGGCTGGGGTCGACCATTCAGGAGGAGAACGGGCTCATCGGCGCCGCGAGCCTAGCCGACGAGATCACGATTGACCTGGCGATCGCGCTTGATGTCGGCCTGACTGGTGACATCCCTGGCCCCGACAAGCGCGACTTTCCGGCGAGGTTGGGAGCCTGTCCGACGATTGTCTACCAGGATTCCTCCTGTCACTACTCACAGATCCTGTCCGACGAGCTGATCGCCGTCGCCCCGTCGGCGACGATTCCGATCCAGAGATCGATTTTTCAACACTATGGCAGCGATGGTTCGGCCCTGATCCGGCGTGGAGTCGAGACCGCGCTGCTCACCTGTCCCACCCGGTATACCCATTCGCCGATCGAAATGGTCAGCGAGCGTGACCTGCTCAACACGGTCGCGTTGCTGACCGCGTTTTGCGCAACCAGCCGGGCATCGCTCAATGACTGATCCAGTACGAAAGAAGCCGGACGGCGTTGACCACGAACAGCTCTTGGCGACAATCGTCGGGCTTGTCTGCTACGAGCCTCTTCCAGACGAATGGGCCGGCATTCGCACCTACTTGGCAAGCATCGACGCGGCGGTCCGCCTGCTCCCGGTGTGTGACCCGATCGCGGACGGGCTTTCGGCAGGCTTTGATCCAAGTTGGGGGGATGATCACGATTGAGTGAGTCCAAGCCCGAGCTCTTCCTCACGATCCGCGAGACCGCTTGCCGGTTCCGCTCCGGTGAGCTGTCGCCGGTGGATTTGACGCGGGCGACCCTCGACCGCATTCAGCAAACGAACCAATCACTCCGACAGTATGTTGGAATCGCCGCCGCGCGGGCGATCGAGACTGCCGAGTCGGTCGAGCGTACCTGGCGACAGCAACCCGAGCCGGAGCTTGTGCGGGGCATCCCGTTCGCGGTTAAAGACATCATTGATGTCGAGGGGCTGCCAACCCGCTGCGGATCAGCGATCCGCCAGGATGTCTCGCCAGCAACGCGCGACGCGGTCGTGGTGCGGGCGCTCCATGATGCCGGCTGCGTGATGATTGGTAAGACCGTGACCCAGGAGTTCGCCGCCGGCACCCTGAGCCCGCCCGCCAGGAACCCGTGGGACGCCACGCGCGTCCCCGGCGGCAGCTCGGGCGGTTCGGCAGTGGCGGTGGCGACCGGGACGGCGATGACGGCGCTTGGGTCTGACACCGGCGGCAGCATTCGCAATCCGGCCGCCTTGTGCGGTGTGGTTGGACTCAAACCGACGTTCGGCTCCGTTTCGACCGTCGGGGTCTACCCCTTGTCCTGGTCACTCGATACCGTCGGTCCGCTGTCCCGCACGGTCGAGGATGCCTGGCTGACGTTCGCCGTCATCAAAGGTGACGAACCTGGCGAGGCATTTGGCCGCGGAGATCTCCGCGGCATCCGCCTGGGGGTGCCTCGCCTCTATTTCTTCGACCACCTCGAACCGGAGACGAGAGCTGCCGTTGAACGCGCCATCGTTGACTGCCGAGAGCTCGGGGCGATCGTGGTCGAGACCTCGTGGCATAGTGCGGCGGCAGCGCGGGCGTGCGCCTTTCTGATCAATCGGATCGAAACGGTCGCCGTTCACGAGTCGCTCCTCAGAGTGAACCATGTCGACCTGGATCGTCTCAATCCCAACCTGCGATTGAGGCTGGTAGCCGGTCAGTTCATTCCCGCCGGCGTTGCCGTCCAGGCCCAGCGCGCGCGAACGATTGTCACCCGCTCAATTGCTGACTACTTCTCCGCCAACCGCCTCGATGCGGTCGTGACTCCGGTATCGCCCGCGGTTGCCGTTCCCGCCGATGCGCCATGGATCCACATCGCTGGCAAAGCGGAGGATGCGGCCAACGCCTATACCCGGCTGACCCAACCGTTCAACGCGACCGGGCAACCGGTCATCTCGGTTCCGTGTGGCTTTTCCAGCAATCGCCTGCCGATTGGGCTGCAAATCGCGGGCCGACCGTTTCAGGAGCGCCTGCTGTGTGAGATCGCCCATGTGTACGAGCAATCTACCGTGTGGCATCAACGACGGCCGCCAAGTTTAAGGCCAATGTGAGCGAAGGATGGAGCCCGTGGATCAAACCGACACGATCGCCGCCCGCGGTGAGCAAGCCCGAGGGAATTTGGTCGCCGCCCTGCACGAATGCTGCGAGCTAGCGGACGGCGTGGCCCAGTTCGAGGGCCAGGAGCTGCTTGACGTCTTGACCTACCTCGACAGCATCCGGTTTGTGATGGCGGAATCGGGGCAAGTGCTCCAAGGTGTCGTTCGCGGGCATGGCGCCTAACCGTCGCCGTCACCGGCGACGGCACGCTTCGCCAACTAGTGTCCAGCTCACGTCACTGCCACGATCCTACGGCCAGACTGAATTCCTATGGTTGTTGATGAAGAAATCAGGTATGATTCGCGGGACGAGGTCGAGCGTTCAGCGAGCGAGGATCTGACGTGCCCGCAACGATGACCAACCGACGAGCCCCCGGCCTGAGCGGCCAGGAGATTGACCAGCTTGGCGTGGTCAAACTGATCGGCAATACGCCCCTTGTTCATATGCATCGCCTGTCGGCCCATCTCGGTCTCCCGGCAAACATCCAGCTCTTGCTCAAAGCCGAATGGGTCAATCCCGGCGGCTCGATCAAAGACCGTACCGCGCTCGCCATCATCCGGGATGCGGTTGACCGCGGCAGGCTCGGACACGGGCAAACGCTGCTCGATTCGACGTCCGGGAACACCGGTATCGCCTATGCGATGTTGGGAGCGGCGCTCAACCTGCCGGTGACGTTAGTCGTTCCGGCCAGCGCGTCGGACGAGCGGAAACGCACCCTAGCGGCATATGGCGCCAACCTTGTCTTCAGCGATCCGTTTGAAGGCTCCGACGGCGCCATTCGCCTGGTGCGGGAGATGGTGGCGCGGGTCGGGGATGACGTCTTTTTCGCCGACCAATACAATAACCCGGCGAATGTCGGCGCTCATGTGGGATCGACGGGACCGGAGATTCTGCGCCAATCCCGCGGTCAGATCACCCACTTCGTCGCGGCGCTCGGCACCACCGGCACCATCATCGGTGCCGGATCCTTCCTGAAACAGGAAACGGGTAGTCAGATCATCGCCGTCCAACCCGACGAGGAGTTCCACGGCATCGAAGGATTGAAGCATCTGCCGACCGCGATCGTGCCCGGCATCTTCGATCCCGCCGTGCCGGATGAAATCGTCGGCATCGGAACCGAGGATGCCTTCGCCTATGCTCGTCTCCTGGCGACGACGGAGGGACTCTTTGCCGGCTCGTCCACGGGCGCGAACGTGGCGGCGACGGCTCGCCTCGGGGCCAGTCTGGCCGAGCTCGGCGAACCCGCCGTGATCGTCGCCATTGGCTGCGACGGCGGTTCACGGTATTTGACGACGGGCCTTTGGGACCGCTAAGCATACGATGAACGTCGAGACGTGCCGCTAGACACGGAAGGATGTGATGGAATGGTGACCGATGGCGCGGTGCATGTGCTCATCCCCACGCCGCTCCGGCGCTTTACCGCTGGCGAGGCAAAGGTCGTGAGCGCGGGGGCGACGGTAAACGAGCTCCTCGATAACCTCGGCGCCGGGTTTCCCGGACTGGGCGAACGCTTGCGTGACGACGACGGGCAAATTCGACGCTTCGTCAATATCTTCGTCAATGGCTCTAACATCCGTGAGCTCCAAGGTGCCGACAGCCCCCTACACGCCGGTGACGAGGTCGGCATCATCCCGGCGATGGCCGGTGGCCGTTGAGCACGGGCGTGGAGCCAGCGGCGGACGACCTCGTCTTCGCCCTTCCGGCCGCGATGCGGCAAGAGATCATTGACCATGCCCGGCAAGAGTCACCCCGCGAGTGCTGCGGCCTCATCTCAGGGGTCAAGGAGCACGCGCGGCGGCTGTATCGCCTGACCAATCTCGCCGTGGGCAATTCGTTGTACGAGATCGACCCGCGGGAAATTTACGAGTTGGAGTTTCGTGAGATGCCGAATCACGGGACGGAAGTCTTGGCGATCTACCACTCGCATCCTGCCTCCCCTGCCTACCCGTCCGCCACGGATCTCGCGCTCGCCTTTTGGCCGGAGGCGTATTACCTCATTTGCTCGCTGGTTGATCCCGTCGCACCAGAGATCAGAGGGTTCAGGCTGGCCGAAGGTCGCGTTCGTGAGGCAACGATCCTCTTCGAGGAATACTGCGGGTGACGAGTTGGGTGTTTGACGTGTGCTTTATGTATAATGGGATATGTCGCGTGACTCACCGCGCCACATCCACTTCATTCCTGTTCGTGGTTTATTCGCCCCAAAGGTATACTCCGTCACACTATGCAACAAGATCCTCGTCCTGATTTTTCTAATCGACTGCGTGCCCTCGCTTCCTCGCCAGGCGTCTATCTGATGAAGGACGGCAATGGCGACGTGCTCTACGTCGGCAAAGCCGCGCGCCTGCGTGATCGAGTGCGTTCCTACTTCCAATCGCCTCACGGTCTGGATCCCAAAACCAGGGAGCTGGTCAAGCATATTGCTGACTTTGCCGTGATCCGCACCGACACCCCAACCGAGGCGCTTATTCTCGAGAATGAGCTGATTAAGCGGTATCAGCCCAAGTACAACGTCATGCTGCGTGACAGTAAAACGTATCCATACCTGAAGATCACCAACGAGGAGTGGCCGCGCCTCATCCTCACTCGCCTCATTGTGAACGACGGCGGCCGCTACTTCGGTCCCTACACCTCCGCTGGCGCGGCATCGCGTACCCTGACGCTCCTAAACAAGCTCTTTCCCTACCGCAAGTGCGACAAAAAGATTACCGGCCACGACGAAGTCTGCCTGTACTTTCACCTCCAGCAATGCACCGCTCCCTGCATCTCCGCGGTCGACCGCCCTACCTACCTGCAGGCCATCGAGCAAGCCGCGCTCTTTCTCAATGGCCATGGCGACCAGGTCCTTGGTCCGCTCGAAGAAGCAATGGCGCAGGCCGCGGACGCTTGGAACTTCGAGCGGGCCGCCGACCTCCGTGATCGCATCGCCAGCGTCCGCCATGTGATCGAGCGGCAGAAGGTGGTCAGCCCGTCGGGAACCAACGCCGACGTGATTGCCGTCGCCCAAGGGGCCGGGGGCGACGCCGGGATCCAAGTCGGCTTTCTGCGCAACGGAAAGTTGCTTGGCTCCGAATTCTTCCCGATGCGAGCCCGGATCGATGACCTGCCGGCCACCATCGCGGCCGGTTTCATCGGCCAGTTTTACGTCGAGGCGGCGGTGGTGCCGCCCGTCCTGATGCTGCAGCATGAGCTGCCCGAGGCGGAAGCGGCCGTCTTACGCCCCTGGTTGGCGGACCGCCGGCCCGGCAAAGTCGAGATCACCGTGCCGCAACGGGGCGACAAGCGGCAGTTGGTTGCGATGGTGGCCGCCAGCGCCGCCGAGAATCTCGAGCAGAGTCGGATCAAGTACCTATCAGACGAGCAGCGGACCACGGCGGCGCTGTCCGAGCTGGCTGACGCCCTTGACCTCCCTCGCCTGCCGCGCCGGATCGAGTGCTTCGACATCTCGAACCTGCAGGGGACCAATCCGGTCGCCAGCATGGTCGTGTTTGAGGGCGGCCGCCCTGCCCGGAAGGGATACCGGCGGTTCGGGATGAAGACCGTTACCGGCAGCAACGACTTTGCGATGATGTCCGAAGTCATCCAGCGCCGTTTCCGTCGTGCCTCCAACGCCGAAGAGGCAGATGATGCAAAATGGACCGCGCTCCCCGATCTGGTCATCGTCGACGGCGGCAAAGGCCAGCTCAGCGCGGCACTCGCGGCCCTGGTGGAGGTAGGCTGGAACGAACAGCCCATCGTGGCACTGGCGAAGGAGAACGAAGAGCTGTTTCTACCGGGCCAGTCCGCCTCGGTGCTGCTGCCGCGCGATTCTCAGGCGCTATTCTTGGTGCAACGAATTCGAGATGAGGCGCACCGTTTCGCGGTAACGTTTCACCGCCAGCGACGCTCTAGGGCCACGTTCCAGTCCCGGCTCGACGAGATCCCCGGCATCGGCCCAAAGCGTCGGAAAGCATTGCTCAAAGAATTCGGGTCGCTTCGTGGCATGAAGGATGCATCGGTCGCCGAGCTAACAGCCGTCGCCGGTATCACCCCGGCCATCGCCGAGCATATCAAGCAGAGCTTGGCCGGTGCCTAAGGGGCCCGTGCTCCGCGACCGCACCGTCGCGGAAATGCTCGACGGCAGGCTTCCCACAACCACCATCCGGGCCGTGGCGACGCTCCTGAGTGGCGGTCTGATTTCCTTCCCCACTGATACGGTCTACGCGCTTGCCGCGTCGCTCGCTCGTCCGGCGGCGCTGGCCCGGCTCTACCACGTCAAGCGTCGCCACCGTGATAAACCGATTCCGGTCTTGCTCGCTGCCGCCGCCGGAGTGGCAATGGTTGCCAAGGACATCGATCCCCGCATCGCACGATTCCTGGAAGCGTGTTGGCCCGGCCAGGTGACGGTTATCCTGCTAGCTCAGGATGACCTGCCAGACGCCGTCACGGGGCGGGACGCGGATGAGCAACGAACGGTGGCCGTTCGCGTCCCGGATCACGCGTTCGCTCGCTCTCTCATTCAGCGTGCAGGCGGCGCAATCGCGGCAACGAGCGCGAACGAGTCCGGACGCGCACCGTGCCTCACCGCTCAGGATGTGTTGCGGCTGCTTGGGCCACGGCTTGATCTCGTCGTCGATGGCGGGCCCGCCCCCGGAGGTGTAGCGTCAACGATCGTCACGCTCGGTGTTTCCGGCCCTGAGCTGGTCCGGGAGGGCGTCATGCCGGCGGCAATGCTCATGGAGAGTTGGAAGATGGCCGGAATACATCCGAATGCGTCATCACCGCCGCCACGGTAGGCGGCCGCGTCATTTGCCTGAGCGACAAGCTTTGCCAACGCCGCGAATTGCCAGTAGCATGCAATCGGCTCCGCTCCCAACGAGGAACGCGAGCGACGCTCTAAATCTTCCACTTGAGGCGATCATCCTGTGACCACATCTGATTCAAGATCGAGCGATCCCGCCGAGGATGACGGACACGTAGCGGAAGCCATCGATGGCTCGCTCGACGAGCATATCTCGAATCGAACACCAACTCGGCCTGATACCGGACCTCCAGCCCCAGGCGCGCAGGTGGTCCAGCAGCCGGGGTCCGGGCTCGGGCTGATTGTCAGTATTGTTGTCGCCGCGCTCGTCTTCGTCTTGGCCATCGCCGCTACCGGCGGCCAGCCAGTGGCGGTTTCGACCCCGCTCCTGCAAACCACGAACGCTTTGTACTGGACGATCGGCGCGCTAGCCGTGCTCCTCGCCGGCGCCGGTGCTCAGTTCGCGGACCGTGCCGCCGCCCGAGCCGCGCTCTCGATGAGTCCGGCCACGGACGACCTGGAGTCTCAAACGGCGTGGATCGTTCCTTCGGTCGCCACCGCCGCCGCGGTTCTGCTCGTCGCCACCTATCACAATGCGACGATGATCGTGATCGGTCCGCTGATCGCGTTCTTGGGCAACGCGGGAGCGCTGCTCGCGCGCGATCTCCTTGACGATGTGGGAGACGCGTCCCACCGCACGGCCACGACCATCCACGCCCTCGTCATCCATGTGGTTGCGTTCCTTGCTTTAGGCGCGGTGTATCTGAACAAACTACCGACCGCTCTCTCCGCCATGCTCGTCGCGATCATCGCCGGCTTGCTCACGCTTGAGACACTGGAGCGCGGCGCCGCGAATCAAGCGATCCGCGGCGTCTACGCGCTTCTCGCCGCTGGCGTCATGGCCCAGGTCATGATTGCGCTCAACTGGTGGCAGACCCACGGCTGGACCGGGGGAGCGGTCCTCCTGGTTGCCTTTTACCTTATTTCCGGCGTGTTGTTGGCCCGCACCCAGCGTACGGAGCTGCGTACCCGTGACCTCGTCGAATTCGGCGCGGTCAGCCTCGTCGCCTTCGTTATCCTCGCGATTACCGCGTGACCGCAATCGGTGGCCTATGAGAGCAGACAATCGATTCCGACCAGAGCCCCATGCCGGCCTGTATCAACTCCTGGAGGAGCTCAACTGGATTGAAGACTTGCTGGAGGATATGGCAGCGCTCGGCATCTACAACCGGGCAGAGGCCGAGGCCCGAATGCACCAGCTCAACACGATGCTCGATGAACAAGAGGGACACGGCCTTGCACAACAGCCTGACGATGGTGCCCTTCGCCAATGACCATGGACTTGTTTGAAGAGCATCGCAAGACCCAACTCGCGTCGCGGGCGCCGCTCGCGACTCGCATGCGGCCGCGCTCGCTCGACGAGCTGGCCGGACACCAACAGGTTGTGGGCCCGGGAACACTCCTCCGCAAAGCAATCGAATCAGACCGCCTTTCGTCGATCATCCTTTGGGGGCCGCCGGGGTCCGGGAAAACAACGTTGGCCCGGATTATCGCGCGGACGACACGCGCTCACTTTGCCGGCCTCAGCGCCGTAACTTCGGGCGTCGCGGACCTCCGCGTCGCCATCAAAGAAGCGGCGGACCGGCTTGGCATGCACAACCAGCGGACAGTGCTCTTCATCGACGAGATTCACCGGTTCAACAAGGCCCAACAGGACGCGATTTTGCCTCACGTCGAGGATGGCACCATCATTCTGATTGGGGCCACCACCGAGAACCCATCGTTCGAGGTCAACGCGCCATTGCTGTCACGTTCTCGAGTCGTCACCTTACAGTCCTTGACCGACGATGACATCGAATCGATCGTCCGTCGCGGGCTCGCTGACCAGGACCACGGCCTGGGCCGGTTGGAATTAGTGATTACGGACGAGGCGCTCGATCTTCTTGTCAACCAGGCGAACGGAGACGCTCGCTTCGCGCTCAACGCCTTGGACTTCGCGGCCACCGGGGTTAACGATGACCGGACAGTCACGGTTGAGCTGGTGCAAAGCGCCGCCCAACGCCGGGCTGCCACCTACGACAGGTCCGGCGACGATCACTTCGACGCGATCTCCGCGCTGCACAAGACCATTCGCGGGTCCGACCCCGACGCCGCCCTCTATTGGTTGGCGCGCATGCTCGAACGTGGCGACGACCCGCTCTATGTTGCCCGCCGCCTGGTCCGGTTCGCCACCGAGGATATCGGCCTAGCCGATCCCAACGCCCTCGTACTGGCGATGGCGGCCCAACAAGCGGTGCATTTTCTTGGCTTGCCCGAAGGGGCGCTCGCCTTGAGCGAGTTGGTCGTGTACTTGGCGTTAGCGCCGAAGAGCAACGCCAACTACCGTGCGTACACCGCCGCCCGCGACGCCGTTGCCCTAACCCGAAATGATCCTGTACCGCTTCATCTTCGCAATGCGCCGACAAGCCTGATGCGGGACTTGGGATTCAGTCAGGGCTATCAGTATGCGCACGACTTCGAAGGCGGCGTCGTTGCGCAGCAAAACCTACCCGACAATATCAATGGCCGCGTCTTTTACGAGCCGACCGATCGCGGCTTCGAAGTCGAGCTCAGCCACCGCCAGGCTCGGATCCGCGCGATGTACCGTCAAATGGCGGAGGAGAAGGCGAGTGACGACGTATCGCCGGGCCGGGGAGCGTGAGCCCGAGCAACTGCGCCCGCTCGAAATCGTGCCGAACGCCGTGCCGTACGCCGAGGGCTCGGCGTTGATTCGGCTTGGTGAGACACACGTCCTGTGCGCCGCCACCGTTGAAGAGCGAGTCCCCCGCTGGATGATCGGCAAAGGCAAGGGGTGGGTCACCGCCGAGTACAGCATGCTGCCCCGCGCCACTCGCGATCGGACCCAACGTGAAGCCACCGCCGGCAAGCAATCCGGCCGCACGGTCGAGATCCAGCGGCTGATCGGCCGCTCCTTGCGCGCCGTGGTCGATCTCGCGGCCCTCGG
>JACCYK010000245.1 GCA_013696525.1 Chloroflexia bacterium | reverse complement strand
GGCCAAGACTTGGGTCTGCCCGGCCGAGAGCCCGATGCCGCCGGCGCCAAGGACAGTGGCGAGGCCGGCTGGTAGCTCGTGCAGCCATGGGCCCATGCTCAGCGACTCGAGAATGTCGACCAGGCGTTCGTCCGGCACGCTGTTGTCAAACAGGGTCAGATTGTCCCGGATGCTGGCATTGAACAGGTGCGCTTCCTGCGTCACCAGGCCGACGCGAGCGCGGACCGCGGCGACGGCGACCGTTCGCAGATCGACCCCGCCCAGGCAGACGACCCCAGCCGCCGGATCGTAGAAGCGGGGGAGCAGGCGCGTAAGCGTGGTTTTCCCGCTCCCGGTCCGGCCCATGATCCCGAGCACCCGTCGCGGCGCCAGGTGCAGCGTCACGCCGCGCAGCACGGGGCTGCCTGGCTCATAGCCGAACCAGACCTGATCGAGGTCCAGGGCGAGGGGGCCCGGCGGCAGGTGGTCCCCCGGTCCGTCGGTGAGGCGGGATTGTTGATTGAGCAGGCCTTCAATGCGGCCGAGGCTGGCTCCCGCCTGCTGCAAATCCTGCACTTCGTTGCGGATCTGCTCGGTCGGCTGGCGGAGCATTTCCGTGTAGCGGAAGAGGAGGAAGACCGCCCCGATCGTCAGCGCCCCGTCCCGGTAGAGCATGGCGCTGAGGGCGAGGGCGACCGCCATCCCCAACCCGAAAAGCCCCTGGCTAACCGCGACCATGCTGTAGCCGCGCATTTGGGCCCGGATCTTGGCGGCCAGCCACCCGCGCAGCACCTCGGCGAAGCGGCGGAGCACGAAGGCGCGGGCGCCGCTGGCGCGGATGTCTTCCAGCCCCGCCAGGTATTCGCCGAGGAACCCATAGAATTCGGCCCCGGCCTGGCGCTCGGCGACCGAAAACGGGGTAGCCACGACGCGCAGCCGGAGGATCATCACCAAGGCGATCCCGACAAAGAGCGTCAGGCTCAGCCCGACTCGCCAGTCCACCGCGTAGAGCAAGGCCAGGACACCCGCGATGAGCAGGGCGTTGCCAATAACGTAGACGGTGAAGCGGGAGAAGAGCCGCGCCAGCGTGCCGACATCGCCATCAACTTGCTCGATCAGCGCCGCGGGGGTGTGGGCCTGGTGAAAGGCGGCGTCCAGATGGAGCAGATGCGAGGCCAGGTCTTCGCGCAAGGCGTTCGTGGCTCCCCAGCTAATCCGCTCCGCCACCCACGTTTCCGCGAGGGCGATGCCTTGACCGAGCAGCGCCAGGACCATGGTGAGGACCGCCAGGACAATCAACGTATCCATCGCCCCAGCGCCGGTGGCACGGTCGATGAACATGCTTGCTACCAGCGGCGTCGCGAGTTGAATGGCGATCATGGCGCCCAGAATGCCCGCCAGGAGGAGCACTTGGCGCCGGTAGGGCTGGAGGTAGCGAACGAGCAGACGCCAGTTCAGCCGGTGATGTGGACTCGTGGACGACACGAAAGCGAAACTCCTGATTGCGCTCGGCAAGCCAACGACCCCGCGGGAATGCCCACGGAGTAACCGTTGATCGCGCACGGGGGAGGAGTTTGCCGGTTCGGCGATAGGCGAACGCAGGGTCGCGTGATGGCACGCATCACGAGCGCGATCGCCGCGAGGAGCTTACGCGAGGCGGGCGGAACTCATCCGGTGTGCGCGGCAGGTCGTCGTAGCGGTCATGGAAGCGCACCTCCGGCAAAACGGTCAGACACGTTCGGGTTGCCACGCGGCAACCGATAGCGTGACCCTACCAGGTCCGGGGCCGCCGCGTCAATCACGTCATCCGGCGATCCGTCGCCATCGAGATCGGGAGCGTCCCGGTGCGGGGCGTCCAGGATGAGGGCGATTCCCAGCCCAGGCCGGCCGCGGAGCGCCGGGAATCGCCGAGGTGCCAGGATGAGGAGCCCCCTGAGCCTCGCCATCCGCCAGAGGATCGAACTTGCCCCCCTTTGGACGTGATCCGCGGTACGATGGCGGAGAGGTGAACCATGGCGATGATGTCCGCGCCGCCGCCCTGTCCGACGCCCGGATGCAGCGCCCCGCGGGTCGTTCGCAACGGCTCCACCCGTGGCCGCCCGCGCTACCGGTGCCGCGCCTGCGGCGCCTGGTTCGGCGCCACCACCGGCACCCCGCGCTACCGGCTGCGCACGCCGCCGGCCGAGATCTGCCGCACCCTGCTGGCCGTCATGCGGCTGGGTAGCGTGCGCGCCGCCGAGGACGTGACCGGTCACAAGCAGGAGACGATCGGCCGCTGGC
>JACCYK010000230.1 GCA_013696525.1 Chloroflexia bacterium | reverse complement strand
TGGTACCCCAGGGACAACTTCCTCTGATAGCGGGAAACGGCCGAGACGGCGGAGATGCAGGCTCGGCGCGGATCGCCGAAAAATCCACATGGGCTGAGATCTATAGCCGCTACCAGCCGCAAACGCGTCACAATCGACCCATCAAAGTTTTCTTTCGATTGGTGATTTCGCTTGCTCAACAGACGGAATGAACGCATCCGACCGCCTGCTCGAAAACAGATGCCGATAACGCGGGACTTGCCCCGTTATCTGGAACCACCAACCCACGCTGTCAAGTGGGAAATGGGGAAGGGTGGGTCCGGTAAGGGGCCAGCCTGTTGAAAAACTCCCCCGTTGACGTCTGCGAGATCCGCCGGGACCATTACACGTCCCATTTGATGGCGAAATCTTGGTCAAATCTGGGCACCAAGAGCGGACTCGATCTCCGTACTGACCATCGTCCCGCTCTTTTCAACAGGCTGTACTCTTCTGCGACGTTGTGCTGCACGTTTGCAGCTCCGGCCCCGACCTCCACCTACGTGAGCGGCGCCGGAAGCCGGAATTTCTGAACGGTTGCCTCGGTGTCGTCGGCCGCCGCACCGATGACGTAGAGATGGCCTTCTCCGTCGAGGGCGAGCGCGTACGGCACATTGTCCGACCCCGATGGCGTTGTCCCGGCATCCCACGCGACCAGAAAACTGCCGTCGGCAGCGAAGACCTGAATGCGCCCGTTGTTGAGATCGGCGACGTAGACGTGGCCCGCCTCGTCTACGGCCACGTCGACCGGGCTGCTGAACTCGCCGGGGTCCGCACCGGGGCCACCCCACGCGCTCAGGAACCTACCGTCGCTCCCGAATGTGACGAGGCGATTGTTCCCCCAGTCGGGCACCAGGACATTGCCCTGGCCGTCGAGCGTGAGGTAGGCGGGTTCACTGAGCTCGCCCTCCCCGCTGCCTCGGCCTCCGAACGCGATAAGGAAGTTGCCTTCGGCATCGAAAGCCTGGATATCACTGCGCTCATCGTCGCTGACGTAGATGGTGCCTGTCGCGTCGACGGCAACCCCGAGTGGGCCCACGAACTGCCCGTCGTCGGTGCCGAAGCCGCCCCAGGCGCCGATCACGGTGCGGTCAGGCGCGAACTGCTGGACACGCTGGCTCCCGGTTTCGACGACCACGATTGTTCCGTCGGGACCGAAGGCGATGTCGCCGTCGTAGCCGCGACCCGAGAAGCTGAAGGCTTCGCCGCCGCCTTCCGTGCCGTCCCAAGTTTCGAGGAAGTCACCCTCTGACGAGAAAATCTGGATGCGGTTGTTCCCGGCGTCGATGACCCACAGGTTGCTGTCCGCATCGACCGCCGCGCCAGCCGGGGCAAAGAGCGCTTCCGGGCCGCCGGTGGTCTGCCAGAGGAGTTCCAAGGGCTGCGATGCAATCGGTGTTCCGGCCGCCGGGGTGGCGCCCACCGGGTCGGATGGAGCCGAAGGCACGTGCGATCCGGCACCCGATGCCGAGCCAGCGATGGCGTAAATGATGCCGACTCGGTCTCCGAGGTAGAGCACTCCGCCGCTGGCGACCGGCCCCCAGGACGAGGCACCCTCGATCGGGAAGCGCCACTGCTCGGCGCCGCTGGCCGCGTCGAGGGCATAGACGTTGCGGTCCTGACTGACCACGTAGAGCGTGCCACCGACGATAGCCGGCGCGGCGTCGATCTCGTTATCGGCAGTGAAGCGCCAGCGTTCCACGCCAGTGCCCGCATCGAGCGCGAACAGCACGCCGGCCGCGCTCCCGGCATAGACGATGCCGTCCGCCACGCCGACCGTGGCGAGGATCTCCTCGGGCGCCTGCACCCGCCACCGCTCCTCGCCCGTCGCCGCGTCGAAGGCGTAGAGCGCGTGCGGCACGGGACCGTTGAAGGCCACTGTGTAGACGAGGTCCCCGGCCACGACCGGCGTGCCCATCGTCCCCTCGACGTTGTCAGTCTGGACGCGCCAGAGCCCGGTACCGGTTGCCGCATCGATGGCATGAAACGCGCCGTCGCGGCTGCCCACGAAGGCCGTTCCGTCCGCGAAGGCGGCAGAGCGTGCCGGTGGCGCACCAAGCGACGATCGCCACTGCTCCTCTCCGGTCGCGGCGTCGAGGGCGTACAAGCTTTCCTCATCGCCACCGGTGTAGAGCACGCCATCAACGACGAGCGGGGCAATCGAGACGACGCCCTCGGTGGCAAAGTGCCACCGCTCCTCACCGCTGGCGGCATCAACGGCGTAGAGCGTGCCGTCGTCCGCGCCGGCGTAAACCACGCCGTCGGCCACGGCCGGCGAGGAGGCAACCACGTCTCCGGCCGCGAATCGCCAGCGTTCCGCGCCGGTCATCGGATCGAGAGCGTAGAGATGCCCATCGTCCGAGCCGACGTAGAGCGTTTCATGGGCGATGGCGGGGGTCGAGCCGATCCCGCCGTCGGCCTCGAAGCGCCACAGCTCGGCTGGCTGCCCCACCGGTCCTGGCCCCGGCATCTCACCGGTGCGCGCCGGGTTGCCCCGGTACATGGGCCAGTCAGCCGACATGGCCGCACTGGACGACGCCGGTGTCGCCTCCTGCGCCAGTCCGACGCGATGCGGCAGGCCAGCAAGCAGGCTGACAACAAGCAGGATGAGCAGCACGATCGGGATCCGGATCTTGCAGACAGGCATCGATTGCCTCCATTTCCTGCAAACGAACGACGGTAATCGGCGATTCACCGGTGCGTGTTCCCGCGGCTCGGACCATTCACGAGGCCCCAGATTCCGGCACGAAGATCAGCCCCAGGTGGTGGGCCACGATCTGCCCATTGTCATGAAGCAGCACGTTGGCACAGATCAACCCGCTCGCCCCGGCGAACTGCCCCTCGCCATCCTCGATCCGCCAGATCACCGCGCCCTGTTGGAGTGCCGGGTCCGCACTGGAGCCGAGGTAGCCGCTGCCAACGGTCGTCAAGCGCAGCCGGTGCCCGTCGCCGAAGGTCATTGCGCCGATCTCGAGAAATGTCTCGGCCGCGGTGACGGTCACCTCCGAGGTGAACGTCGCTTCACCACCCGGCAGCGGGCTGATCGCGCCCTGCAGACCTTCCGGACCGACGATGGCGCTCAGCGCCGCACTGGGTGCGCTCGCCGTGATCCGCAAGGCGGCCCCCATCTCGCCAATCGGCGTGGCACGGCCCACGAAGCGCATCGCGTACAGCACCTGGCGCACCGTCCGCCTCCCATCACCGCAGTGCCGCCACCGCGTTCAGGAACCACTCCTCGATGGCACGACGTCAGCATGCCGGGTCCGTCCGGTGCGGACATCGTGCGGATGGCGGATTTCGGGTTACGGAGATGGGCGCGAAGGTCGGCGATGACGGCTCCGTACAGCGCGCACGCGCGAGGGAGTGTTTGATTAGACGACCCCGTCGCGCATGGCGACGGCGGCAGCCTCGGTGCGATTACTCACCCGAAGCTTTTTCAGGATGCTGGCCACATGGGACTGCGCTGTTCGCGGACCGATGAAGAGGGCCGTCGCGATGTCAGGGTTGGAGCGACCGGCGACCAGGAGGCGTAGGACCTCTAGTTCGCGCCGTGAGAGGCCGAAGCGTGCCGCTGGTGCATGTCCAAAGCCGGCGGTTTCCATGCGCGTCGTTTCCGTAATGGCTTCAGCCGCGGCTTGCTGGAGCGACAGCGCGTGACCTGCGACCCAAGCATCAGCGAACGCGGATGGGGTCAGGGC
>JACCYK010000226.1 GCA_013696525.1 Chloroflexia bacterium | reverse complement strand
TCCCTGGGGCGGCGGTCTTTTTCGGCCGCGTTGCGATGACCGCGGGCTGGTGCGACGATGCCACTGGAGTTGTCACGCCCACTCGGGAGTCGAAAGGACGGCACGGTGCGGATCGCCATCGGGGAGTTTGCCCACGAAACCAACACGTTCTGCCCCGGCCTGACGCCGCTGGAGAAATTTCAAGCTCGCCATTGGGCGAGCGGCGACGAGATCTTCACCCTTCATCGCGGCGTCCGGGACTCGCTCGGCGGCATGATCGCGGCGGCTGAAGCGGATGGCATCACCATCGCCCCCATTTTCGCCACCTCAACCGAGCCGTCGGCCACCATCGCCCAAGCTGCCTACGACACCATCCGTGACCACCTGATCGACGGGATCAAAGCGGCCGGCGCGATCGACGCCCTGGTCCTGGCCCTCCATGCCGCCGGCGTCACCGAAGGCTCGGATGACCTCGAAGGCACGCTCCTCGGCGAGATCCGCGCCGCGGTCGGGCCGGAGCTACCGATCGTCGTCACCCTCGACCTTCACGGCCACACCACCCGGGCGATGGTCGAGCACGCGACCGCCCTGCTCTATTGCCACGAGTACCCGCACGTCGACACCTACGAACGGGGCGAGGAGGCGATCCGGCTGGCGGCGGCGATCGTCCGCGGCGAGAAGCGGCTGGTCATGTACCTCGAAACGCTGCCAATGCTGATCCCGCCGTCCACAACTCGTTCCGGACCAGCCAAAAAGATGAACGAGCTCTGCTTCGACCGCGAGGCGCAACCAGGCATGATCGATGTCGCCTTTGTCCACGGCTTTCCGCATACCGATGTCAGCGTGGTCAGCGCGGCGATCCTGGCGACCGCCGACGGCGACGCCGCGCTGGCGAAGGAAGCGGCAACCGATCTCAGCCGGCAGCTCTGGGCGATGCGCGAGGACTTTCGCCAATCACTGCCGGATGCCGAGACGGCGGTACGACGGGCGCTGGCGGCGGACGCCCGGCCGGTGGTCATCGCCGAGGTCTCGGACAACCCCGGCGGCGGCGCCCCCGGCGACGGCACCCACCTACTGCGCGCCTTGCTGGCGGCGAACGAGCCGGAAACCTGCTTCGGCTTCGTTGCCGATCCCGTAACGGCGCGACAAGCGCATCAGGCCGGCACCGGTGCCAGGATGACAGTCCGGCTGGGCGGCAAGACCGACGATTTGCACGGGGCGCCGATCGAGACGGAAGCGTATGTCAAGTGCCTGAGCGATGGCCGCTTCCACTACTCGACGCCGATGGGGGCCGGACGGCTGGGCAACCTCGGGCCGATGACGCGTCTGGTCATCGGCAATGTGGACGTCCTCGTCTCCTCGGTCCGCACCCAGACCCTCGATCAAGAAGTCTTCTTGCTGCACGGCATCGACGTCACCCGCTATCGGGTCGTCGCCCTGAAATCGCACCAGCACTTCCTGGCCGGGTTCCAGCATCTGGCGGGGCTGATCATCCGGGCCGATACGCCGGGCCTGACCACCAGCACCCTGCACCACCTGCCCTACCAGCGTGTGCCCCGGCCGATCTGGCCGCTGGATGAGATGGTCTGAGCGTTGGCGGCTTTGAGCGACCCGTCGTCGGTTCAGCCGCCGGACCAGACGTTCGAGGCCTGTTTCGGGAACAGAATCGGGAGCAGAGCCCGCGCCTCGTCGGTGTCGGCCCAACAATCGGCAAAGGCATGCCGCAGCTCGTCGAGCGACCGATAGCCAAACAGGATTTGCAGAAAGGTGAGGTCGGGGAAGGCCGCGTCGCCCGCTTCGATCCGGTCCGGCGTCCACCCGGCAACGGTGATTCGCCCCGTCTGGAATGTAACCTGCAGCCCGTCGCGGTAAAAGCTCAGCTTTAGCTCGCCGGTATAGCCGGCCTGAGGCGACGCCGCCAAGCGTCGTTCGAGGGCGGGCGCGATGCGCGTCACGAACGCGGGCAGGTCCGGCACGCGGAGATACCAGGCGTACGGCGGTCCCACCCGCGGCAACCGATCGGGGATGGTCTCGTAGACGGGGTGCCGCTCACCCAGGTTGAATGAAAACGCCGTGAATGCCTCGCCGTCCCGCTCGGCGTACTCCTCGCCCGTCCGTTCCAAATAGCGCAGTACGCTCGGCGTCACCGCCAGGAACGGCACCCTCGCTTGCAGCTCGTACAGGCCGACACCCAACCGGCCGCCCCATGACTTCTGACCATGGATCAGCAGTCCGGCCGGTGGTTCGCCTGGCGCCACGGGCTCGATCACCCGCAACACGCGCCGAATCCCGCTCTTCGCTTGCCGCCCATCGACCTCAAACCGCCAAAGGGCCGCATCGCGCTCGGCGGCGATGAGCGAGCGGGCGGTGGCCCGCTGGTACATTTCGCGGATGAAGGGCACGTCGTCCGGGGTCGCCCGGCGGAAGCGGTACGGCTCCGCCGCGCCGTCCGCCAGGCGGGGCACGTTGGGCTTGTACGCGACCCGGCCGCCGCCGAGGTTGAGCGCCATCTCGTAACCGAACTGCCGGTAGTACCACGGGATGCCGGTGATGCCCTGGACCACTTCGCCGCGGGCGGCACTCCAGCGATGGATCTCCTCGAACTGCGCCCGCACCAACCCCCGCCGGCGATAGGCAGGATCGGTGCTGACGGTTTCCGGCTGGCCGACCTTGAATGGGATCCCGTCGTAGGTCCAGGTCTGGGAGAAGAGAGCGACCGAGGAAACCATCTTCCCCGCGGCGGTGTCCTCCACCAGGATAAAGTCACTGGCCCGGATGCTGGGATGCTCACCGCTCATCAGGTCGAGCACCCAATAGTAGACGCGATCGGCGGGAGCGGTCTCCCCCACATCAATCAGCGTATGGGCATGCAACGACGCCAGCGGCTCCCGGTCCGCGACCGTCGCCCGGCGCATCACCAACCCATCGCCCAGATCACGGGGCAGCTCCGCCGCCGCCAGCCGTTCGGCCACCTCGCTCATTATGGGATCGACTGAGCAATTCGGTTCGTGAGTATCTTCACCGGCGGGGCCGGCGCGTTGCCCGCTTCGTCGGGCCAATCGAGGGACACCCAGGCATCGGCCCAGGCCGACAGCGCGTCCACGACCGGGGCCAGCGCCTCGCCTTTGGCCGTGAGCCAGTATTCGACCCGGACCGGGGTGGAGGGGATGACGCACCGTTCGATGATGCCCTCGGCCTCAAGCTCCTTCAGGCGGCGCGACAGCATCCGGTTGGACAGATCGGGAATGGCGTCCTCGATCTCGCTAAACCGGCGCGCTCCGGCCAGCATCACTTGCAGGATGGCGCCGGCCCACCGCTGACCAATGATCTCGACCGCGTGATGATATTGGGGGCAGAACGCTTCCGAGTAGGTCTTCATGCCACGGATTATACCATGCCGGGTGCTTGACATAACTTAGTTACTCATGTATATTAAGTTACGAGTTGTTACTTCCTTGATCGGTCGCTCAACTCTACCGTTGTCCACCATCGTCATCACCAGGAGAGGAATCGCATGTTGAGCCAAGTCCGCATTCTCGGCTTGTCCGGGAGCTTGCGCCGCGGGTCGCTGAACACCGCGCTGCTACGGGCGGCGAGTGAGCTGCTGCCCGCCGATGCCACCCTCGACATCCAGCCACTCCACGCGCTTCCGTTCTACGACGGTGATGTCGAAGATCAGGGGATGCCGGCGGTCGTCTTGGCGCTGAAGGCAAAGATCGACGCTGCTGACGCGCTGCTGCTCGCCGTGCCCGAGTACAACTACTCCATCGCCCCGGTGCTCAAGAACGCGCTCGACTGGGCGACCAGGCCCTACGGTCAATCAGCCCTTGACGGCAAGCCGGTCGCCCTCATCGGCGCCTCCATCGGGCATCATGGCACCGTCCGGGCGCAGCTTCACCTGCGGGATGTGGCCCTCGGGACCAATATGCACATCCTCAACGGCGCGGAGATCCTGGTCACCAATGCCGAGGCGAAATTCGACGGTGATCTGCGGCTCACCGACGATCGCACGCGCGAGATGATCCGCCAGATGCTGCGGCAGCTCGTGCTCTGGACCCGGCGGATCGAGCGCACCCAGCACGAGGTGGAGTTGATCGCGTGAGCTCCGGCCGCTACCGGCAGATGTCGCGTTCTCCGGCGCTGATCGGCCAGGACGGTCAGCGCCTTTCCCACCCCTGAGAGGCAGCAATGAACGAACGTCCGTCCATTGACCGGCCGGCCACGCCGGCGGCGCTGACCAACTGGCTCACCATCGCGATCGTCGTTGCCTCCGGTATCGTCGCCGCGCTGCAGGTCGGCAAGGTCGCGATTGCCCTACCGGCATTGCGTGGTGATCTCGGTTTCGACCTGGCGGCGGCCGGTTGGATCACGTCGGTTTTCGCGCTCTTGGGCGCGGTGGGCGGTATCCCGGTCGGCGCCTCGGTCAACAGGTTCGGCGACCGCAACCTGCTCTTGCTGGGTCTCATCACGCTTGCGCTCGGCGGTGTCGCCGGCGCCTTTGCCGGCAATCTTGCCGTGTTGCTTGGCTCCCGGGTCATCGAAGGGGCGGGCTTTCTGCTGATCGTCATCGCCGCGCCCTCGGTGCTGGAACGGGTGGTCGCGCCCAGGCACCGCGATCTGGCCTTCGGCATTTTGAGCGCATTCATGCCGGCCGGGATCGCGATCGCGCTGCTCGCCGGGCCCGCGCTGGCGGGATGGCGCGGTCTCTGGTTGGCGAACGCGGCCCTGGCGATCGTGGTTGCTGGACTGGTCGCCATCATCGTGGCCCGCGGCGAGCCAAACCGGGGCGGTCTGTCCTGGCGGGCGATGATCCAAGATACCAAGGCGACGGTCGCCGCGGGTGGGCCGCTGCTGCTCGCGTTGGAGTTCGCGGCCTTCAGTGTTCAATACTTCGCCGTCATCAGCTTCCTCCCGATCCTGCTCGTGGAGCGAATGGCGGTCTCGGTGGTCACGGCGGGCGCGCTGACCGCGGTCGCGGTGGCCGCCAATATTGTTGGCAATCTGGCGGCGGGACTACTGCTGACGCGGGGTGTCGCGCGCTGGGCGTTAATCGCCGCCACCACCGTTGTCATGGGTCTCACCGGCGCCGGCATCTTCCTCGCCGCGACCCCGCCCGGCGTCGTGTTCCTGCTGTGCGTCATCTTTTCCGGGGTCGGCGGCTTGCTCCCGGCGGCAGTTCTCAGCGGCGCCCCCCAACTCGCGCCAACCCCACGCCTGGCGCCGATCGCGATTGGCCTGGTGATGCAAGGCAGCAGCCTTGGCCTGGTGATCGGTCCGGTAGCGGTCGGCATCGTCGTCGATGCGGCTGGCTGGTCGGCCGCGGCCCTCCCCGTCGCAATCGGCGCCGTAATCGGTTGTACGTTGGCGTTCGCGCTCCGGGCCAGCGCTCGATTCTCAACCACATCCGGCGCGCACCGAAGCGCCGACGGCCACGCTTCTTCGCGATCAATCCAATTGCCGGCTCGACAGGGACACGAACGGCCCCTCTGAGGTCTCGGGCATTCTCGCCAAGGTTGGGTGATTAGTGACTCTAATCACCGGCGGCGGCGTTCGTCGAAGGGAAATCACTTGTCAGTCCAGAAGTTTTCGATTCAGGACGCGCCGCTGGAGCGGTTCGTCCCCGACCAGGACGTGTTCTTGGGCGACGTCATCAATCAAGCCAACGGCGACAGCATGAGCGTCGGGTGGGCTCGCTACAGCAAAGGTGCGCGCAACGAGTACACGATCACCTACGATGAGGCGCTGATCGTGACCAAGGGGCGCTTCACGGTCCGCTCCGCCGAGGGCGATCTCACGGCGAACGCGGGCGAGGTGATCTATCTGAGCAAGGGCACGGCCGTGACCTATATTGCCGATGAGGATTGCGATGTTGTGTACGTCACCTATCCATTTTGGCGAGACGCCGCGGTCTGAGCCTGGACGCTCAAGCCCTCGTTGAACACCGTCCGGCTCCACCCCATCCAGATACCGCCCCCGGCGCAATTCGGAACCGGACGAATACCGCTCCCAGGCGCCACAGCGTGCGAGACGCCGGTAGGCCACCCTGCTCGCGGACAGATTTAGAGTGCTCACCTTGCGGCTGTATGCAGCCGTAACGTGAGCACCGAGAAAGGAATCATTCAGATGGACGTCGTAATCCCCGGCCTCTACGCCTCGGCCCCGGAACCGCTGCCGTTCGCACCCTCGCTCGAGATCCGCGCCTTCCTCCTGCAACGCGACCAGGGCAACCTGCTCGTCTACAGCTCCGGCACCCTGGCGGCCGGCGCGCCGGCAATCGAGAGCCTTGGTGGGATTTCGCGTCACTATCTCAACCACCGGCACGAGTCCGGGTTTGGTTGTGGTCAGATCGCCGCCATGTTCCACGCCCCGCTCTCCTGCCATGAACAGGAGCGAGAATCAGTGGCCGCCAATTGCAAGGTCGCCGAGACCTTTTCCGAGCGCCATATGCTCGACGACGACTTCGAGGTAATCCCCACCCCTGGCCACACCCCCGGAGCGACGGCCTTTCTTTGGGACAAAGGGGAGCATCGCTGTCTGTTCACAAGCGACACGCTGTTCTTTGGCGAGGCCGGCTGGGTCGCCGCGCTGCTCGACACCAGCGATCGCGACGACTACATCACGAGCCTCGAGCTTATCCGAGCGCTCGATTTCGACGTGCTCGTACCATGGGCAACCCCGACCGGCCAACCAATCCATGCCCTGACCGACAAGCAGGATGCCGGACGTCGGATTGATGCGATCCTCGATCGCCTCCGCGCCGGCGAAGACCACTGACCGGAGAATTCTCTTCGCGAACGCCGACAGCGATCGAAGTCTGACCCAGAGCAACGCTGCCGTTCTGCGCGTCGATCATGAAACGACGCTGGTGGTCGGCTCACGCATTCCGAGCCCCAAATCCCTGGCCCGCCATACTGCCGGTCGTGTTCGCGCCACCAGCGATCACATCGTGTCAATCCGCGACTTCGCGGATTGTTGACCTACGACCTGGGACGGAGCCGACAGGCGGCACCTCCCGCTTGCGGGATCCCGTCGTCGCCGGTATGCTGCCGCCCTCGGACAAGCGATCGAGGTCGATGAGGACCGGTGGACCGGATGCACCAGGACCAGGCACAGCCCGCCGTCGAGCTGACCGGGATCACAAAGCAATTTGGCGCGGTTCAGGCGCTTCGTGGCGTTCAGCTCGTGCTGTACCCAGGTGAGGTGACGGCCCTTGTCGGTGAGAACGGGGCCGGCAAGAGCACCTTGGTCAAGATGCTGGCCGGCATCCACCAGCCGGATCAGGGCACGATCCGGATCAATGGGGAACAGGTCGTTCTCGATGGGCCGCTGGCGGCGCGGGCGCGCGGCATCGCCGTCATCCACCAGCATCCGACCCTCTTCCCCGATCTCGATGTCGCCGAGAACATCTACATGGGGCGCCAACCGCGCGATCGCTTCGGCCGGATCGACTGGCGCGCGATGTACGCGGACGTCACCCGGCTCTTAGCGACCCTCGGCGAGGAGATCAACGTCCGGGCCCCGGTGCGGGCACTCGCGGTGGCCGATCAGCAACTGGTGGAGATCGCCAAAGCCCTTTCGCTCGATGCGCGGGTGCTGATCATGGACGAGCCGACCGCCTCGCTCTCGGCCCGTGAGGTGGACCGCCTGTTCGCGATCGTCCGCCGCCTGCGTGACCAGGGGGTGGCGATTCTCTTCGTCAGTCACCGGCTGGACGAGGTCTACGCCCTCTGTGACAAGATTACGGTCTTCCGCGATGGCGCCTACGTCCTGACCGCGCCGACCAGCGAGCTCAGCACCGAGGAGACGATCCGGGCCATGGTCGGCCGCCGGCTGGAGTCGCTCTTTCCCAAGGAAGATGCCGAGATTGGCGACGTCCTGCTCCGGGTGCGGGGCCTGACCCGGGCCGGTGTCTTTCGCGATGTCGGTTTTGACCTGCGGCGGGGCGAGATTCTGGGCATGTTCGGCCTGGTCGGCGCCGGCCGGACCGAGATCGCCCGCGTCCTGTTCGGGGTCGATCGGGCCGACAGCGGGACCATCGAATTGGACGGGCGGCCAGTCCAGCTTTCCAGCCCGGCCTCGGCGCTGCGACACGGCATCGGCTATGTGCCGGAGGACCGGCATGCCCAAGGGCTCGTCCTGGAGCACGCGATCGCCGCCAACATCACCCTCCCGATCCTGCCCCGGCTCGCCCGGTGGGGATTGCTCAACCGCGGCCGGGAGCAAGCGGTAGCCGGAGACTACGCCACACAGTTGCAGGTCCGAGCGTCCGGCCTGGACCAGATTGCCGCCGCCCTTTCCGGCGGCAATCAGCAAAAAGTCGTGCTTTCGAAGTGGCTGGCGACCAACCCTAAGGTGCTGATCCTGGACGAGCCGACCCGCGGCATCGACATCGGGACCAAGGCCGAGGTGCATCGCATCATCTCCCACCTGGCGACGGAGGGGATGGGCATCCTGCTCATCTCGTCCGAGCTGCCCGAGGTGCTGGCGATGGCCGACCGGGTGATCGTGCTCCACGAGGGAACGGTCACCGGCGAATTCAGCCGCGACGCCGCGAATCAGGAAACCGTGATGTTTGCCGCGACTGGGCAGGATGAGATGCTGGTGACGACCAATGGCCGTCTCTAACGAGGCGATCCCGGCGCCGCGATCGCGGGCAAGAGTTCGCGCCGATCAGGTCGTCAGCACCCTGAGCCGGGTCCGCGAGCTGGGCCTGGTCTTCGCCCTGCTGCTGATCGTGGTGATCGTCGGCTTCCAGCAGCCGCGCTTCGTCTCGCCCAACAACATCCGGCAAATCCTGGAAGCGGTCTCGATCCTGGGGGTGCTGGCGGTCGGCCAAACCCTGGTCGTCTTGACCCGGAACGTCGATCTCTCGGTCGCCTCGATCGTCGGCCTCGTCGCCTATGTGGCGGGCGACCTCTTCAAGCAAAATCCCGGGATCAGCGTCGGGCTGGTGATCGGGCTGGTCCTGCTGATGGGGCTGGGGCTGGGCGCGATCAACGGCCTGCTCGTCACCTACGGCCAGGTGCCGGCGATCGTGGCCACCCTCGGCACCCTGTATGTCTACCGCGGGATTGACTACCTGATCGCCAGCGGCCAGCAGATCACGGTCTCCGATGTCCCCGACGCTTACCGGGCGATCGCCGGGGCCGAGCTGTTCGCGATCCCGCTGCCGATCGTCATTACCGCGGTGATTGTGCTGATCGCGACGTACGTGCTGCGCTACACCAGGTTCGGCCGCCAGCTCTACGCGGTCGGCAGCAACCCGGAGGCGGCTCGCATCGTCGGCCTGCAACGGGATCAGGTCGTCTTTGCCGCCTTTGCCCTCTCCGGCCTGCTGGCGGCGGTCGGCGGCATCCTGTGGGGGGCCAAGTTCGGGGCGGTCGATGCCCGCGCCGCCTACGGCTACGAGCTGCAGGTGGTGGCCGCCGTGGTGGTCGGCGGGGTCAACATCTTCGGCGGCGTCGGCACCGTGATCGGGGCGGTGCTGGGCGCCATCGTGCTCGGCTCGATCCAGAACGCGCTCACTATCCTCCGCCTCAATCCCTTCTGGCTGCAAGCGATCTCCGGCGGCGTCATCCTGCTCGCCGTCCTCATCGACGCTCTCATCACGCGGCGCTTACAGCGCATGCTCATGGCCCGGAGGCAGCGATGACCAACTGGTCGCGCCTGGCGGGCCTCCGCCGCTGGGAAACGCTGCTCGTGGTGCTGTTGATCGCGCTCCTGGCTTGGGGCACGGCCCGCTCGTCGTTCTTCCTCGATGGCAGCAATTTCACGATCGCCTCCTCCGCCTTCATGGAGCGGGCGCTGATGGCGCTGCCGATGACGCTGATCATCATCGCCGGCGAGATCGACCTCTCGGTCGCCTCGATCCTGGGCCTCGCCAGCGCCGTGCTCGGCATCACCTACGCCGCCGGCGTCCCGCTCTGGCTGGGGGTCGTCCTAGCCCTGGCGACCGGCATCGCCTGCGGCCTGCTCAACGGCATTTTGGTGACCCGGTTCGCGCTGCCGTCGCTGGTCGTCACCCTCGGCACGCTGGCCTTGTTTCGTGGCCTCGCCTACGTCATCCTGGGCGGTCCCCAGGGGCAGGTCGCGATCAGCAGCTACCCGGCAGAGTTCACCCGGTTCGGCTTTAGCACGATTCCGGGCACGGTCATCCCCTGGTCGTTCATCCTCTTCACCCTGCTGCTGGTCATCTTCTTCGTGCTTCTTCACAAATCCTGGGGGGGCCGGCAGATCTACTCGGTCGGGCTGAACCAGGATGCCGCGCGCTTCGCGGCGGTCCGCGTCGCCCGCTTAAAGCTTTCGCTCTTTGTCCTTTCCGGCTTCATCGCCGCCCTCGCCGGCATCCTCTACACGGCCCGCATTTCGTCGAGCCGGGCGGACAACGCGCTCGGCTTCGAGCTGGACGTGATCGCCGCCGTCCTCCTCGGCGGGGTCAGCATCTTCGGCGGCCGGGGCACGATCATCGGCGTTCTCCTCTCGCTGGCGGTGGTCGCCACCTTGCGTAACGTCCTGGCGATCACCAACGTCGGCCCCGACATCCAGAATTTCGCCGTCGGCGGCCTTCTCATCCTCTCGGTGCTGGGGCCGAACCTGGTGCGGCGGGTATTGGAGCGACGACCGTCGCTCGTCCCAACGTCCAATTGACGGGGAAAGGAGGCGATCATCGAGATATCGCGCTGACGCACCCAACCATCGAGTGGGTGGGGAATACAACAACGAACCAAGGGAGGAAACGATGAAGTCCTACGCGAACGTCATGCGACTCATGCTGATGCTGGCGCTGACCCTGGTCACCGTCGGCGTCATCGGCTTCCACGCGACCGGGGTCCGCGCCCAGGGGGAAACAACCTGCGCCGGCGAGCCGTTCATCGGCGCTCCCAGCGGCGATGCCGCCAGCCCCGAGGCGGCCGAATCTGGGAACGATGTGATGGCGGCCTCCCCGGCGGCTGGAGCTGACGGGGAATCGCTCAACATCGTCTTCCTGCCGAAGGACGTGGTGAATCCCTACTTCGGCACCGTCTCCATCGGCGGCGAAGCGGCCGCCGCCGAGCTGGGCGGCCAATACACGGTGGTCGGCCCGCAGGAGGCCAACGCCGCCGAGCAAGTGACCTTTATCCAGACCCTGACCCAGCAGCAGGTGGACGCCATCGTGGTCGCCGCCAACGACACCAACGCCCTGGCGCCCGCCCTGCAAGAGGCGATGAACCAGGGGATCAAGGTCGTCGCCTTCGACTCCGACGTGGCGCCCGAGGCCCGGATGGCCTTCGTCAACCAGGCCGATTCGGAGCAAATCGGCCGCATCCAGGCCCAGATCATGGGCCGCCTGCTCAATTGCGAGGGGGAGATCGCGATCCTCTCGGCGGCCAGCACGATGACCAATCAGAACACCTGGATCAGCTTCATCGAGGACGAGCTGGCGAAGCCGGGATTCGAGGGGCTCGAACTGGTCGAGATCGCCTATGGCGACGACAACCCGCAGCTCAGCTACAACCGCACGATCGAGCTGCTGACCGCCTACCCCGACCTGGCCGGCATCATCTCCCCGACCACGGTCGGCATGACGGCGGCGGCACAGGCGATCGCGGCCGAGGGGCGGACCGGTGAAGTCCAATTGACCGGCCTGAACCTGCCGAACCTGGCCCGCGAGTCGGTGCGGGACGGCACGGTCCAAGAGTTCGCCCTGTGGAACCCGTCGGACCTCGGCTACCTCGCCTACTACACGGCGGCGGCGATGGTCCGCGGCGAGATCACCGGCGCCCCCGGTGACACCTTCGAGGCCGGCCGCCTGGGCACCTACACGATCGGCGAGAACAGCGTGATCCTGCTCGGACCGCCGTTCATCTTCGACGCCGACAACATCGACGACTTCGACTTCTAG